>CAMETB010000035.1 GCA_945936265.1 uncultured Clostridia bacterium | reverse complement strand
CGGCTTTTCCTTGCCGGGAATAGAGTGTGCCTGCTTGTCAATCTTAGGCTCTACGGTAACCGATGCGGGTGCACCTTCGTTGTTAACAGTTTCAACTGAGGCGCTTTGCGCCTCAGTTGAATTCTTGTCTGCGTTTTTCTTGTCAAACAATCCCATCTTCTTCTTCTCCAAATACATTATATTTTTTATTGGAATATTGCGAACCAGTCTTGACCGATTATCAGTCTATCATCCGAAATACCACGGTTCTGTCCCTCTTCAACTTCATCATAATAATGATCTTCGCCTCCGGCAGCGTCTTTTATATCTACATCACCCTTCTCGGGATCGTAAACCTTTTCGTCGTTTTTCAAAGTTCCGCCGCCGTTGTGTTCCTCGGACTCCATATCCTGCTCATCGCCATCATCTCCGGATTCTTCACTCTTCTGAGACTCATCTTCCTTCTTCTGCTCGCTTGAGCCGGATTCTCCGGGTTCCTTCGGGAGTTCCTGGCCGGTTATTTCCTGCTGAGCCTTGTCAAGAGCGTCGAGAGCTTCCTGCTTGGTGCTCTGTTCCTTATCGAACTCATCCATCTGCTGAGAGAGTTCCTGCTTTGCCTGATCTACAGCGGAGTCTGCATCCTGCTTTGCCTGTTCATCCTGGTTTTCCCACGCAGTCTGTGCGGCATCCTCGAATGCTTTTGAAAGATCTTCAAAAGTGCTCTTGGTCTCCTCGTTCTGCATCTTATCCGCTGCATCCTGCAGGTCCTTGGATATCTGGTCGAGTTTTTCAAAGAGCTCGTCGCCCTCGAGATCCTTATACTGATCCTTGAGATTTTCGAGAGCCTGTTCAAGAGCCTCCTTGTCGTTGTTCTTTATAGCCTCTCCTATCTCTTTGGTCGTATCGTTCTGTTCGAGTTGCTCGGCGTCCTGTTTCTGCTGGTTCTGGGAGTCTTTTATCTCCTGCTGTATCTGATCCTTGGTCTCGCCTATTTCGGCGCTGAGTTCTTCTTTGGACGCACCGTTTTCGAGTTGTTCCTGGAGCCTGTCGTTCAGGTCGTCTACCTTCTCGTTAAGACTATCCTTTTTCTCCTGGCTTATATCGGCGTCATTTACGATGTCCTTAAGGTCATCTACCATGTCGTCAACATTTTTCTGGTCCTCTCCGACAAGGTCTTTCTCTGCCTGATCCATTTTATCCGTCATATCCTGAAGGGTATCCTGCTTGGACTGACTGTCCTTTGCGGCGTCGGTCATTTCCTGCTTAGCCTGTTCTATGGCGTCTTCAACCTTCTGGTCGGTATTTTTATCCTGACTTGCATCATTTGCTATATCTTCAAGATTGTCTTTCAGGTTGTCTATAGCCTTTTCCATATCGCTCTTTTCGCTCTCCGATTTATTGTCGTCGGTAGCCTGGTCGAGTTTGTCGGCGAGTTTCTGTGCAAGGTCCGCTTTATCCTGGTTGTTCTCGGTGTTGTTGAGTTCCTCTTTCATTTTATCGAGGGCGTCTTTTATTTTCTCTTCATCCTGAGATTTAAGCGCTTCGGTAAGGTCGCTCATCATATCCTCGGTCTTGTTCATCTGATCGAAGTCCTTTTTAGCATCCTCTATGGCGTCATCAACCTTCTGGTCGGTGTCTTTGTTTTCCTGGGCATCTTTTGATGCGTCTTCTAACTTCTGGCTCAGTTCGTCAAGTGCTTTTTCAAGATCCGTCTTTTCGCTCTCGGGTTTGTTGTCGTCGGTAGCGCTGTCGAGTCTGTCGGATATTTTGTCGAGAAGATCAGCCTTATCCTGATTGTCTTCGGTATTGTTTATTTCCTCTTTCATTTTGTCGAGAGCCTGGTCGATCTTTTCCTGATCCTTGCTTTCTATTGCGTCGGCAAGATCTTTCATCATATCGTCGACTTTGTTCATCTCTTCAAAGTTTTTCTTTGCGTCTTCTATTGCCTGGTCAACGTCGCTGTCGGTTTCTTCATTATTATCGTTCTTTTCCTTGATGTCCTGCAAATCTTCTTTGAGCTTATCGAGGTTTTCTTTGAGGTCGGTATCCTTCTGATCTTTCGTTGCGTCGTCGATTGCGTTTATTATGTTTTCAAGAAAATCGCTCTTTTCCTGATCCTGCTTATCTTTGATTTCCTCTTTCATTTTGTCGAGGGCTTCGTTTATCTTTTGCTGATCTTTGCTCTCAAGTGCCTCGGCAAGTTCCTTGGTCTCTTCGTTCTTTTTGAGCTCGTCGATCATCTCCTGATTTGCCTGCTGATCGTCCTCTTTACGCAACTCGTCAAGAACGTCCTGATCGGTCTTTTCCTGCTCTTCCTGCTCCTTCTCAAGATCTTCTACAATGTCTTCTATATTTGCCATCTCGTCCTCAAGAAGTTTCATTATTAACTTTCTTGTATCTTTTATCTTCTGATACTTGACTTGCGTGGTATCTGTCGGCTTGATATTCTCTTCAAGATCGTCAACTATGCGGTTGAGCATTGCTTTGAAATCGTCCTTTACTGCCGCCTCGTTTATAATCTGGCGCAAATCGGCGATAAGAGTTTCTATCATTGCCTGCTCTTCTTCGTTAATAGGTTCCTCAACGCCTCGTACCGGTACAACAATAAGAAGCAAAACCGAAAGGAGCATTGCAACGCAGGATATAACCGTCTTCTTCGGGAACTTTATTTTCAACTGCTTGATGTTAAGCCCCGAAAGACGATCCATTGTGTCGTCTCTCTGAACCTTTGCAACATACGACTTATCGTTCCGGAACTCTACCATTGTGGTAACACGTTCTTCGAGCCCGAGCGAGTCCATCCTCTTTGCAAGGCGTTTTGTGTTTGAACGGAATCTCCTGTGATAAACCGTTATTCCTATTGCTATCGCGGTAGCCGCTCCGAGTGCTATCATTATTATCAGGAACACGATGTTCCGCGTCTGCTTTACGACAAATCTCGTAAAGAGAGCGAACAGAAGCGATACTCCCGATCCGCAGAAAAGGCCTGCGGCAACGGCTTTTATTATCGCCTCGGCTACAAGTTTACGTCTGTACGGCTTCATCATTTCATCATATTTCATAACTTTTCCACCTTTCTCTGCCGTGTAAGTTGTTGATTGAGTGTTTCAAACTGCGTGTGACTTTTGGAAATGAGAGTAATAAAAAGATAGATTGAAAAACCACACGTATTTATTGTTACTATATTATATCACTTGGAACTTCGTTTTGCAACCTCAAATAAAAAATTGTATTGGGCTGCTATGTTTTTTTGTCATCTTGCACAAAAAAGTTTGTTCTCATTGTGCTATCAACCTCTCTTTTTTGTTTATTTTTCACAAATCATGCCAAATTCTAAATATAATTGGATGATTATCCCACAGATTTTATGAATTTTGTATCATGATTTGTCCTTCCTTGCATTCTTATTATAGCATATTGCACAATTTATTGCAACCGTTTTGACGGTTTTTCATTACAAATTCATATGATTTTCACAAACGGCTTTCAGGTGAAAACAGGAACCCATAAATCGAAAAATGCCTGGTTCCCTTGTTTTGTAAGTGTCATGCCAAAAAAATTTTTCCATTTTTCACTTGCATATGTGAAGTTTGTGTGATAGAATACCATTGCGGTACGCCGTATTTATTTTTAATTTTTGAAAGGAACTTCCGGATAATTCGGGGGAGATCAAAAAATGAGAAGAAATTATTTACAGGAATACGAAAAAAACTTTGCCACCGCAGACACGCTCATCTATGACAGATTCAGAAAAAAGGAATCTCTGAACGGAGAATGGCATTATACCGTCGATCAGTATGACTGTTGCCTGAGGGACGGTTGGTACAATGAGAGATATTACGACAACGAGGGCAAAAGAGTGCCCTATGATTTTTCCTTTGACGAGTGGGACGTTATGCCGCTCCCCTGCTGTTTCAACACATTCGATGAAAAATATCTTCTCTACGAAGGACCGATGACTTTCACAAGAAAGTTCATTTACGAAAAGAAGAACGAAGGCGAACGGATGATACTCAAAATAGGCGCTGTAAACTATCTTTGCCACGTGTTTGTCAACAAAAAATACGTCGGTATGCACAAAGGCGGCTCTACACCCTTCTGCTTCGATATAACCGATTTTCTCAAAGAGGAAAACAGGATAATAATTCAGGCGGACAGCACAAGGAGAGACAGCCAGCTCCCCATGTCCAACACCGACTGGTTCAACTACGGAGGGGTTTACCGGGATATAGAACTTATCCGCGTTCCCGAAATTTATGTAAAAGATTTCAAAATAGCGCTTCAACCGAACAGTAACTTCGGCAAAATACTCGTAAGCGTCGAACTTTCAAAAGCGGTTGACGCAGTGGCAGAGTTAAGCATAGACGAACTCGGAATAAAAGAAAAAATAGCCGTAAAGGACGGCTTCGGAGAACTTGTTTTCGATGCGGAACCGGAACTCTGGTCGCCCGAAAACCCGAAACTGTACGACGTCAGACTCACTTGCCTCTCGGACGAGGTAAAGGACAGAGTAGGTTTCCGTGAAATACGTGTAAACGGCACGGATATTATGCTAAACGGCAAGAGCGTATTTTTAAGGGGAATAAGTTGCCACGAGGACAGCGTTAAGAGCGGAAAAGGGCTTACCGACGAGGAGCGCATCGAAAATATCCGTATAGCAAAAGAACTCGGTTGCAATTACATGCGCCTTGCCCACTATCCGCACAGTGAGTGAATGGCAGAACTTGCCGTTGTACTCGGACTTCTTCTCTGGGAGGAAGTACCTGTTTACTGGGACATAGATTTTAATTCGGAAGATACTTACAAAGACGGCGAAAATCAGTTAAAAGAACTTATAAAGCGCGACTACAACCGCGCAAGCGTTATCGTATGGTCGGTCGGCAACGAAAATCCCGACACGGACGAAAGGCTCAAATTTATGTCGGGCCTTGCAAATTGCGCTCATAAAATGGACGTAACGCGCCCCGTTTCCGCCGCTTGCCTTACCAACTTTGCAAAAAATAAGATCGAGGACAGGCTCGAAAAATATCTCGATATCATAGGAATAAACGAATATATCGGCTGGTATTCTCCCGATTTCAATCTTCTTCCCGCACTATTTGAAAACAGCAAGCCCGAAAAGCCGGTTATAATAACCGAACTCGGAGCCGACGCTTATCCGGGTCTCAGAGGAACGATTGACGACAAGGGAACCGAGGACTGTCAGGCGCACGTTTACGAAAGACAGGTCGAAACGATAAAGAAAATACCCTACATAAAAGGTATGACTCCCTGGATACTGTTTGATTTCCGCTGCCCGCGCAGAACTTCGGCAATTCAGAAATTTTACAACCGCAAGGGGCTTGTTTCCCCCGACAGAAAGCACAAAAAACTGGCATTCTACGTTCTTCGTGACTTTTATAACTCACTTGAAAAGTGATTTCCCGGCGCTCTGCCGCATTTGAAAATATAATCTCAATACCCCCTTGGCTTTCCGGAGCCGAGGGGGTTCGTATTCTTGTGAATCACTTTCGCGACACTCTGTCACAAAAATATATCTGCCGCAGCATAAAATTGCGGCAGATGTATTTATTTTATCTTTTTGTCCTCTGTTGCGGGGTTATCAAGAAGCTTACCGTCCTCGTTAAAACGGGAGCCGTGGCAGGGGCAATCCCATGAGTGCTCCTGTTTGTTGTATTTGAGGGCGCATCCGACGTGCGGGCAACGGGGTGCGGTAGGCGTTAAAAGATTTATTATTGCGTGTGCCGCATTCGAGGCAAGTTGAGGTCTTATTATGCTTCTTGAAGGTGAAAATACGGACACATAGTCGTTCTTTTTGCCGAGAATCATATCAGTCAGCAGTTTTGCGGCTACCATTGAAGAGGTCATTCCCCACTTATTAAAACCCGTTGCAACATAAAAGTCCGGTGTTCTTTTTGAGTACTGCCCTATATATGGGATACCGTCAAGGGTCATACAGTCCTGCGTTGCCCACCTTGCAACCTCGCGGGCTTCTGGATAATTTTTGTGTATAAAAGCGGAAAGTTGTTCCCATCCGCCGCACTTTTTGCCTGTCCTTTGCCCTGCGCCGCCCACAAACAGAAGGTCTTTGTAATTTCTGAACGACATGCCCGTTTTGCATTCGTCAACATACATACCGTCAAGGTCCGGCGCATTTTCAAGCGCTATCACATAAGAACGGTGCTGATACATTTTCAGAAAATAAGATCCGTGCTTATTTATAAACGGGAAATGCGTTGCGACTATTATCTTGTCTGCCTTTATTCTGCCGCCGTTACATACGGCGCCGTCGGGAGTCAATTCCATAACTCTTGTGTTTTCATATATTTCAAGGTCCCGGCAGACAAACGACAAAAATTTGAGCGGATTGAACTGCGCCTGATTTTCCGCCTTTACCGCACCCGCAACCTCAAACGGAAGTTTCCCGGCTTTATCGAACCTTGCGTCAAGTCCGAGCCTTTTCAGTGCCTTTACCTCTTTTTCTATCTTTTCTTTGTTGTCAAGTGAGTAAACGTAAGCGTCGGAATCTTCAAAATCACAGTCTATTTCCTTTGACATTCTCCGATATTCCGAAAGAGCCTCCGTGTTGGCTTTGAGATAAAGGCGCGCCGTTTTCTCCCCGAACCTCTTTATCATCTTATCATAAATCAAACCGTGCAAAACAGTTATTTTTGCGGTTGTGTCGCGCGTTACACCGGAGCATATTCTGTCGCTCTCGGCAATAACGCACCCAACCCCTGCCTTTTTAAGCATATAACCGCAAAGTATACCCGCAATTCCTCCGCCTATTATCAAAACGTCGGTTTTTATATTTTTGTCAAGCGACGGAAATTCGGGTAAATCCGAATTTTTTGTCCATACCGAACTCATTCTCTACACCTCTTTTTCGGTTAGTATGCACGTATCCCGAAAAAATATTACTTGCATTACATATAAAAACCGCTTTTCATCCCCGGGTAAACCGGAAATAAAAAGCGGTAAATATCTGTTTTATTTTTCGTTCTTGTTACAAAACAAATTTTCGGATAGGATTTTCAGTTTCTTTTATCCTTACCGTCGTAGGTGATGACGATTTTTCTGTTCTCGTCGTATCCTACCGAGTGAGTTGAAATTCCCTCCATTGTCTGTATCTCGGAGTGAATTATTCTTCTCTCATATGCGTTCATCGGCTCAAGGAGGACATTTCTCTTGTATTTAAGTGCCTTCTCGCCCATTCTCCTTGCAAGCGCACGGAGAGACTCTTCTCTCTTTGCCCTGTATCCGCCGATATCGACGACTACCTTTACATATTCCTTGTGGTCTCCGTCAAACTTGCGGGCGAGACAGAGATTTGCAAGGTACTGAATAGCGTCAAGCGTTTCGCCGTGATGGCCTATAAGTGCGGAGGCGTCATCTCCGTTTATATCAACTTTTCTCGTAACATATCCGTTTTCGTCGGGAGTGACGTCGCCTTCGGCAACGCAGTTGAAATTTATATCCTTTACGAATTTGTTGAGAAAATCTATTACAACCTGCTTTTCCGCGGCGGTTACATGGATATCCTCGTCTTTTATGCGCTCTTTTTCGGGTTCCTCTGCCTGAATTGTCTGAACGGGTCTCTGGGGACGCTTTTCTTTTTTCGGAGCCTCCTGCTTTGCGCTCTGGGAGAGTTGTGACGCTTTTTCCGCTTTGGGTGCGGTGCTATCCTGTTTCATTGGTTGCGGTTTTTCGGATTTCCGGACATCTTTTTTTGCGGGAGTGTCGTTTTTCTGGACTTTTTTTGTCTCAGGCTTTTTCTCTTCCTTGCCATCGTCAACGGAAATTCTTATCTCGGCATTGACTGCGCCTATTCCCAAAAATCCCTTTTTGCCTCTGTTTATTACTTCCTCCATGGAAATTTCTCCGAGGCTTGAATAAAGGTCTATTGCCTTCTTGTATGCTTCATCGACGGTCTTTGCCGTCACTGTGTATTCAAATCTCATTTTTTATTCCTCTTTCGGATCGTCTTTCGTTACGCTGTCGTCCGTAACGCTTTCGTCTGTAATACTCTTTTCGTCCGACACGGGCGCAACATTTTCTTTCGTTACGGGCTCAACGGCCTTTGCATCCGGTACCTTCACGTTTTGTCCCTTGCCGTTTTGTCCCTTGCCGTTTTTGTTTTTGTTGTTCTTCGGTGCGGGATAATCGTCATCGTCTATATGATGGAGTGAACGGTATTCCCTTTGCGGATATACGATGTCCTGCCCGCTCTTGCCTTTTTTGTACTCGCGCTCCGCCTTTTTGTAGTCCTCCTCGGTGAACACGGGGTACGGCATTGTTTTTGCAAGTATGAACTGCTGTGCCATTGAAAGTATCGTTCTGAAAATCCAGTAGATACCGATAGCAGACGCGAAGTTAAATGTTATGAAGAATGTCATAAGAGGCAAAACATACATCATTATTTTCATTGAAGAACTGTTTGCCGCTTCTGCCTGTGTATTCTGGTAGGTAAACTTTTTTGAAAGGAACTGTGAAAGATACATAAGCCCGAGGTTTAATATCGGGACGAATACGAGCCACCATGAAGCGCTCTTCAATGCGTTGAACGGCGTAATTCCAAGGTCCACTCCGAAAAGCGACACGTCCGGCAATGTTTTGCCGTCAAGGAATCCCTGAAACTCCTCGGAGAGATTTCCGATACCGAGCTCTTCTATCTTTCTTATCAAGTCTATCTGATAAGTGCTGCTGGATGTGCCGCCGTCACCCATCAACGCAGTTGCCATCGTTTTGCACATATCCGAAGTAAGACCGCTTATAAATTCAAGCGGGCGGATGACTACCTGATAGAGCGGAAAGACTATTATAAGCTGGATAATCATAGGCAGGCAACCCGCCATCGTGCTGTATCCTTCCTGCTGGTACATTTCCATTATCTCGTTCTGGCATTTTTTCATCGAGACCTGGTCGTTGCGTCCGGCATACTTTTTCCTTATTGCCATTTCTCTCGGGCGCAACTTAGCCTGTTTTATCATATTCTTCTGTTGCTTTAAGCCAAGGGGCAACATGAGAATTTGCATTGCAAGGGCGAACAAAAGGAGTGCGAGCACATAGTTATTGGTGAGCCAATAACATCCTTTCATCACATAGCCGAGCAGTTTAGCCAAAAAATCATTCATCTGAGTTCTCCTCTTTTTTATTCTGCCGTCTGAAAGTAAATTTGTCCGGCACAGGGTCGTAACCTCCGCGGCAGAACGGATTGCAACGCAATATCCGCCATATCGCAAGGAGCGTTCCTCTTATCGCACCGAATCGCTCTATCGCGTCAAGCGCATATTGCGAGCAAGTCGGAGTAAACCGACAGCAACACGGTTTGAGAGGCGATATCACCTTTCGGTAGACCCTTATTAAAAATTCAAGTATTTTTTTCATCTTTATGAGCGGAATTTTCCGCTGCCGTAAAATCCGGTTCTTTTTCGGTTTTTTCACAAATTTCGGACACAGTGTCCGCTTTTTCTTTATTTTCGATTAGTCCGAGGGAGATAAAAGCCCTCTTTACATCCTTCGCAATGTCGGTGGATTTTGCCCCTGTTGCGCCCGAACGGGCGGCGAGGACAACCAGATATCCGCCTTTTACTTTATACTCTTTTTCGGTTTGTCTCAAACCTTCACGCAAAACTCTCTTTATTCTCGTACGGCACACAGCGTCTCCGAGCTTTTTGGACACGGTTATTCCTATCCTGTTTATATAAACTTTCATAGGATTTGCCATCATAAGTTTTTTCGCTTTCAGATCTTTTAATGCGTATATGACGACATTTGCACCGATATATTTTTTGCCCTTTGCGTATGTTTTGGAATACAGATGATTTTCACTTATTGCGATATGTTTCATGAAAGAGACCTCTTTTTGCAGTCATATTTCTGCACTTTTTCACATCACGATCATATTTTTGCGGGAGCGTGTCCGCAAAAAAGCAGACACATATTCCCCGTTTTTTAAAAAATTCCTCCGAACTTATAAGGTCCGGAGGGGCAATAAAAGCAATCAATAGGTAAGTCTTGCTCTGCCTTTTGCGCGTCTTCTTTTCAAGACCTTTCTGCCGTCGGCAGTTCTCATTCTTTTTCTGAAGCCATGCTCTTTTTTTCTCTGGCGTTTTTTAGGCTGATAAGTTCTTAACATGTTAGCACCTCCTTAAATCAAATCAGAAGTCCGTCTTTCTTCCTGCATATCGCTTCTGAAGAAAATCTGTTTTTCGTGATTCCAAGACAAACTATATTATACACGCAACATATTGCATTTGTCAAGAGTTTTTTTCGATTGGCGCAAGATTTATGTATCCTGCGCCATCATTGCCGTTTTTCAGCGTGCGACCACTTCCATAACGAACGCTTCGAGCTCATCGCCCTCTCTTATGTCGTTGAACTTTTCAAGTCCTACGCCGCACTCGTATCCTGCCGCAACTTCCTTTACGTCATCTTTGAAACGGCGCAGCGACGAGATTTTGTCCTCGGCGATAACTATGCCGTCTCTTATTATTCTTATCTGTGAGGTACGGGTTATCTTTCCGTCTCTTACATAAGAGCCTGCTATCGTTCCGACGCTCGGCACTCTTATCGTCTGGCGAACCTCTGCGTGACCGTTTATAACCTCTTTATACTCGGGAGCAAGCATTCCCTTCATCGCCGCTTCCATTTCCTCGATTATCTCGTAGATTATTCTGTGCGTTCTTATATCGACATTTTGCCTTGCCGCAGAATCTATGGCGTTCTTATCGGGGCGTACGTTGAAGCCGACAATTATCGCGTTGGAAGCCGCTGCAAGCATAACATCGCTCTCCGTAATGCCTCCGACTGCGGTGTGGATAACCTTTACCTTGACCTCGTCGTTCGAGAGCTTTTCAAGCGAAGATTTTACAGCCTCGCAGGAGCCGCCGACGTCCGCTTTTATGATGACGTTTATCTCCTTTGCGCCCTCGCTTATCTGTGAGAACAAGTCGTCGAGGTTTACCTTTGCGCTCGACTTGAATTCCTCTTCCTTCGCCTTTGCGCGTCTTTGCTCCGCAAGTTCTCTTGCCATCTTTTCGTCCTCGACGGCATTGAATTCGTCGCCCGCCGTGGGAACTCCGTCAAGTCCGGTTATCTCGACAGGCACACTCGGTCCTGCTTCTTTGAGCGTCTTTCCGTTGTGGTCGGTCATTGCCCTTACTCTGCCGACTGCCGTGCCAGCTATAACCACGTCGCCGCTATGGAGAGTTCCGTTTTGTACGAGTATTGTCGCAACCGGTCCTCTGCCCTTATCGAGTTTTGCCTCGATAACGATTCCCTTTGCGTGGCGCTTCGGATTTGCTTTGAGTTCCTTTACCTCGGCAACAAGAAGAATACTTTCAAGAAGATCGTCAATGCCTTTGCCGGTAACCGCGGATACGGGAACGCATATAACGTCTCCGCCCCATTCCTCCGGAACGAGATCGTATTTCGTAAGTTCCTGCTTTACCGCATCGGGATTTGCAGCAGGCTTATCCATCTTGTTTATCGCTACTATTATATCTACTCCCGCGGCTTTTGCGTGATTTATCGCCTCTATGGTCTGCGGCATTATTCCATCATCTGCCGCAACCACTATTATCGCTATATCGGTAGCCATGGCGCCTCTTAAACGCATAGCCGTAAACGCCTCATGTCCGGGAGTATCGAGAAACGTTATGTCCTTGCCCTTTACATTTACTCTGTAAGCGCCTATATGCTGGGTTATTCCGCCTGCCTCGCCCGATATTAC
>CAMETB010000034.1 GCA_945936265.1 uncultured Clostridia bacterium | reverse complement strand
TGCAACCATAATGCCAGAGCTTATCTATAAGATACAGAAGAAGATAGTCCGCAGATGGCTCCTTGACGACGGCAAGCGTGTTGACGGACGCCGCCTTGACGAGATAAGACCTCTTACTGCAGAGGTAGGTCTTTTCAAGAGAGTTCACGGAAGCGGTATGTTCACAAGAGGACAGACGCAGGTTATGACTCTTGCAACTCTCGGTTCAATATCCGACGCACAGATGCTCGACGGTATTGACGACGAAGTCGAAAAGAGATATATGCACCACTACAATATGCCCGGTTACTCGACGGGTGAGGCAAAGGCTTCCCGTTCTCCCGGCAGACGTGAGATAGGCCATGGCGCTCTCGCTGAGCGCTCGCTCGTTCCCGTTCTTCCGTCGGTTGAGGAATTTCCGTACGCTATCCGTCTTGTTTCCGAGGTTATTTCTTCAAACGGTTCAACCTCGCAGGCTTCCGTTTGCGGTTCCACCCTTGCGCTTATGGACGCAGGCGTGCCGATAAAGGCACCCGTTGCAGGTATCTCCTGCGGTCTTATCACCGAGGGCGAGAGATGGATGACTATGATAGACATTCAGGGCCTTGAGGACTTCTACGGAGATATGGACTTTAAGGTAGCAGGTACTCACAAGGGTATCACCTCCATTCAGATGGACCTTAAAATAGACGGACTTACTCCCGAGATAATCAAAGAGGCTCTTCGTATAACCCACGTCGGCAGAGATCATATAATAGATGAGGTAATTCTCAAAGCAATACCCGAACCGAGAAAAGAGGTTTCCGAGTTTGCTCCCAAGATGATTTCAATGAAGATAAAGCCCGAGAAGATCCGTGAGGTTATAGGAACGGGCGGAAAAGTAATCCAGAAGATAGTTGCCGATACGGGCGCAAAGATAGACATCGAGGAGGACGGCTCCGTATTTATCTCCGCAGTCGATAAAAACGCCATAGAGGCGGCACGTTCGATAATAGCGGGCATAGTATTCGAGCCGGAAGTCGGCGCTATATACAACGCCAAAGTAACGAGAATTATCCCGATAGGCGCATTCGTTGAGTATGCTCCCGGCAGAGAGGGACTCGTTCACATATCCAAGCTTGCAAAGGAAAGAACCGAAAAGGTTGAGGACGTTTGCAACGTAGGCGACGAAATGCTCGTTAAGTTCCTCGGCATCGACGAAAAGGGCAGGGCTAATCTCTCCCGCAAAGACGCACTTTAATAAAACAACTCCATATAATCGCAAGAGCGCACCAATGAATTGCAATCTCGCGGTTGCATGAATTGAAAGCTGACGCTTTCGTGAATTGCCTGCGGCATGAATTGTGCCTTCGGCACGTTTGTTGCAATTCAATTCATGGAGCGAAGCGAGAAATCATGGCGTAGCCAATTCATGATGCATAAGCATCAATTCATTTGAAATAACTCCATATATTCGCAAGAGCACACGGAAATCCGTGTGCTTTTTCTTTTCTCAAATCGTTTCCCAATCATAAAGATTTTATATTGTGAATAAACATATAGCGATAAAACGAAAGGAAATTAAGGTATGGGAGAAAAGAAAAGAGGATTAAATGAGGCGGAGGTTGAAGAGTCACGCAAGAAACACGGCTCGAACAAACTTGCCGAATATAAAAAGAAAAGTTTCATAAAGGGTTTTATATCAAACCTGTCCGACCCGATAATAAGGGTGCTTATAGGCGCACTTTTTATAAACATAATATTTATGTTTCCGAACGTAAACTGGTTTGAAAGCGGAGGAATCGCCGTTTCCATTTTTATAGCCACCTTTGTGTCCACTTTGTCGGAATACAGCAGTGAAAACGCGTTTGAAAAGTTAAGGGCACAGGGCGGAAATACGAAATGTATAGTCAGAAGAAACGGAGAAACGCTTGAGATTGAAAGCGACGATATAGTCGTCGGCGATATACTGATACTTGACGCAGGCTCGCGTATTCAGGCAGACGGAATGATAGTTTACGGAGAAATATCCGTTGACGAATCGGCGCTTACGGGAGAGAGTGCCGAAGTAAAAAAAACCGATCGTGAAGGAGGAGACAAGAACTCACGGACAGCATTACGCGGGAGCCTTGTGTGTTCGGGATATGCCGAGATGGAGGTAACCTCGGTGGGTACGAATACGTATTACGGAAAGGTTGCAAGCGAACTCGGCAGAGACACAAGACCCAGTCCGCTGAAAAAGCGCCTTTCAGAACTTGCAAAAAGCGTGAGCAAACTCGGTTACATAGCGTCGGCGATGATAGCGTTCGCTTATCTTTTCAATGTATTTGCAATAGATTCTAAAATGGAGTGGACAGAGATAGTGAAAAAACTTTCCGACATAAAATTTGTTCTGTCCGAACTGTTAAACGCACTTACTCTTGCCGTGTCAATAATAGTTGTCGCGGTGCCTGAGGGGTTGCCCATGATGATAACGGTAATACTTTCATCCAACATGAAAAAAATGATGAGAGATAATGTTCTGGTAAGAAAACTTGTCGGTATAGAAACCTCGGGAAATATAAATCTTCTCTTTACAGACAAAACGGGAACGCTTACGGAAGGGGTACTGAAAGTAAAGGAAATACATATAGCGGACGGGTCTAAATTTACGACGGTAAATTCCCTTAAAGAAAAACCGCAGATTAAAAAATACGTCACCCTGTGTGCGTGTTATTGTAATGGGGCAACCTACAACGGCAGATCTGCCATAGGCTCGGACGCGACGGACAGAGCTATTATGAACTATGCCTCCTCGGAATTTCCGAGCGCGTACGTAAAGGAGAAAATACCGTTTGACAGTACCAAAAAGTACAGTGCAGTGTCGCTAAAATACGAAAACGAGGACTATATAATGTTCAAGGGAGCGCCCGAAAAGCTCCTTGCCGCCTCTGCCTCTTATATGGATTCAAGCGGTAACGTGCGCACGCTTTCAAAAAACGAGAGCGACAAGGTAAGAGATAAGCTTCACTCACTTGCAAAAGCATCGTTTCGTGTTGTGGGAATGGGAATGAAAATAAAAAGCAGCGACACTTCCCTCGATAAAATAATATTTTTGGGTCTTATAGCAATACGCGACAGAATAAGGAGAGAGGTGCCCTCCGCGATAAGAAAGGTTACGGATGCGGGTGTTGGCGTCGTTATGATAACGGGCGATAATCCCGACACAGCAAGGGCTATTGCCGAGGAGTGCGGCATAATTTCATCGTTCAGCGGCAGAAAAACGGTTATCACGGGTGCGGAGCTTGAAAGAATGAGCGATGAGGATATTGCAAAAGCCTTACCCACTTTGGCGGCGGTTGCAAGGGCCTTACCCTCGGACAAAAGCCGTCTTGTCAAAATAGCGCAGACGGCGGGCTTTGTCGTCGGTATGACGGGCGACGGAATAAACGACGCTTCCTCGCTCAAAATGGCGGACGTCGGCTTTGCGATGGGCTCGGGAACTGACGTTGCAAAGGAAGCGTGCGATATTATAATTTCCGACAATAATTTTTCTTCCATTGTAAAAGCCGTGCTTTACGGAAGGACTATTTTTGAGTCTATACGAAAATTTATCGTGTTCCAGCTCACTATGAATCTCGGTGCGGTCGGTATATCCCTGATAGGTCCGTTTATAGGCGTTGAAAACCCCGTTACCATAACGCAGATGCTGTGGGTAAACATAATAATGGACACTCTGGGCGCTCTTGCCTTTGCCTCCGAGCCTGCCGAGGACGAATATATGAAGCAAAAGCCAAAGAAGAGGGACGAAAAAATCATCTCCTCCGAGATGATGCACCAGATAGTATTTAACGGTTGCTATATCCTTGCCCTTTGCATATGGTTCTTAAAGGGTGACGGCATAGGAATGATTTTGCGGCGCGGTGACGACAGATATATAATGAGCGCGTTCTTTGCAATGTTCATCTTTACGGGCATTTTCGTCTGCTTTACCTCGAGAACGACGAGAATAAATATAACGGCTCACCTTTGGGAGAATAAATCTTTTATATTTATAATGCTTCTTATTTCCGTTATGCAGATGGCGTTTATATATTTTGGCGGCGACACCTTCAGGGCAACTCCGCTTGTAATATCCGACCTTTTGTACGTAATTTTAATATCGTTCAGCATAGTGGTTTTCGACTTTATAAGGAAGCTGCTCTACAAGAGAAGGAAAATAAGAAAAGAGCGAAAGAGAGTTAAAAAACAAGTCATATAACTGTTTTTTGGCGTCATATAATTTATTGAAATATAAATCGGAGGAAAAACAAATGTCATTTAATAAATATCTCCCCGAGGGCTCTCTTATAGCGACGGCGGAGAACAGGGAATACATATCAAGCGTTTACGGACTTGAAAGAGCAAGAGCAGAGGGAAAGATACTTGAGGGCATCGTCACTATGTGCGACAGCGAAAGTTACGCCTTGCACGTGGATCTTTGCGGAGTTGACGGAATAATAGAGAGAGAGGAGTGTGTCTACGGCGACAAGACCAAGGATATAGCAATTATAACGAGGGTGGGAAAGCCCGTTGCCTTCAAGGTGATGCAGATAATAAAGGACGGAGAGAAAACAACGGCGATACTCTCACGCAAGGAGGCGCAAAGGGAGTGCGCGTGCAGTTATCTTGCGGACCTTATCCCCGGCGATATAATCCCCGCGAGGATAACGCATTTTGAGCCGTTTGGCGCTTTTGTGGATATAGGTTGCGGAATAATATCGCTTTTGTCCGTAGATTCCATATCGGTATCGAGAATATCTCATCCGTCGGACAGATTTTTGCAAAGGGAAGAAATAAAGGTGATAGTAAAGAGCATAGACAGAGAAAGCGGCAGAATATACGTTTCCACCAAGGAGCTTTTCGGCACTTGGGAGGAGAATGCATCGAAATACGCGGCGGGTCAGACCGTTTCGGGAACGGTACGGAGCATAGAGAGCTACGGCATATTCGTTGAGCTTGCCCCTAACCTTGCAGGGCTTGCCGAGCTTAAAGACGGAATAAAAGAAGGGGAGAGCTGCGCGGTTTACATAAAGAGCATAATGCCCGAAAAAATGAAAATCAAGCTCGTAATAATAGACTCTTATGAAAAAACCGCACCGCAAAGGTGCGCCGAATACTTTATTGACACCGATAAGATATCTCATATAGACTACTGGAGGTATTCTCCCGAGTCCTGTCCGAAAATAATAGAGACCGATTTTTCTGAAGCATAAAAACGGTGGTAGGGTTTCCCGTAGTAGGGGTCCTCGAAAAGTGCTTTTCACTTTTTGGGGTTCCCGTGGTAGGGGTCCTCGAAAAGTGCTTTTCACTTTTTTGGGGTTTCCGTAGCAGGGCGTGGGCTTGCCCCCGCCGCTTTAATAAAAACACGGACGGAGATAAAATCCGTCCGTGTTGGTTTTATAATATCTTAAATTCAAACCAGAAGTTACTTCCTTTGCCGATCTCGCTTGAAACTCCGAAGCGTGAGCCATGGAGAAGAAGTATATTCTTTACTATCGAAAGACCAAGTCCTGTTCCGATATGCGCTCTTTTATGAACCTTGTCAACCTTGTAATATCTGTCCCATATAAGCGGAAGATCCTTTTCGGCAATGCCCTCTCCCGTATCTATGACGGATATGCGGACAATCCCTTCTTTTACCTCTTGCTTTACGGTTACGGTTTTATCCTCTCCCGTATAGTTTATGGCGTTGTTCATAAGGTTGTATATTACCTGCAAAATACGCACTTCGTCGGCGTTTATAAATACATCCTCGTCATACACGAAATTTATAATATATCCGTTATGAGAAACGAGTTTGTCGTACCGTTTTATTACCGATCTTATCGCCTCGGTAATATTGAGCCGTTTAAGATTCAGTTTCTGCGTTCCGGACTGAAGCCTTGAAACATCAAGAAGATCGTTTACAAGAGATGAAAGCCTTGCGGTTTCGTCTATAATTACCTGCATATTTTCAGGTGTGTTCTCACCGGGAATATCCCGCATAACCTCGCTGTAACCCGAAATCATGGTAAGAGGAGTCCTTAAGTCGTGCGATATATTGGCGATAAGCTCCTTTTGCATGGCATCTACCTTGGAAAGTTCTTTTGCGGTATGGTTAAGCGTATCTGCAAGTTCACGTATCTCCAAAGGGCCTTCTTTCGGGAAAGCAACATCATAATTTGCGCATGCAAGATTTTTTGCTTCCTTGTTTATCTTTTCAATAGGCAATGAAAGTCTCCTTGATAATACATACGCTATCATAAATGCGGAAGCAAGCATTACTATCGTTATGACAATAAGTTGGAGGTTTATTGTCCTGACGGTTGCGTCAACCGGCATAACGAAGGAGTTTAAGATCACCATAACGGAGCCTCCGTCGGAGGTGGTGGCAAGATTTACCGAAATGACACAGTTTGCGTCGCCGCCTCTTTTTGGAACATCTCCCTGAAAATCATCGGGATCATATCCGAATTCTCTGAACTTGTCCCTCGGTAGTATATCGATATATTTTCCTCCGTTATTCTGAGCCTTGTCGTACCAGAAATCAAGAAGAGTATCTTCAAATTGCAGTTTATGAATAATGCAATCGTTGAGAAAATGCGAATCGTAAAGGACTTCCTTATCACCGGGATACCGTATTACCTCTGCACAAAGGTCGTATTCGACGGACAATTTTTCTATCAGCAAGCTAAGATTTTCGTTATCTATATTGTCAACTATTATGCTTGCGGCATGTTCCGTTTCATTCTTTTTCGTGTATCTGTATATATGTGAAAGGAAGACAGACTGCGTCAGCCACAGTATTGCGAGCATAACCACGACAAGCACTGACATAGATATAAAAATACTCGATTTGATAGACAGGTGCCTTTTCTGCTTTTCCTTCTTTTTCATACTATCTCTTTTTCTTCAAAACGGTATCCGATACCGCGAAGAGTTACTATAAAATCGCTGTATTTTCCGAGGCTCTTTCTCAAAATTTTTATATGGGTGTCAAGAGTTCTGTCATCTCCGAAAAAGTCGTATCCCCACACATCCTGAAGGAGTTTGTCTCTTGACAGGGCAATATTTTTGTTTTTGAGCATATAGAAGAAAAGTTCGTATTCTTTCGGTGACATGTCGACGCGCTTGCCGTCAACATACACTATCCGTGCGGTAAGATCGGCAACAAGACCTCCGTTTGCAAGAGAAACGATTTCATTTTTGCTTTCAGGTGCCTTTTCTTTTTCTCTTGCGCGCTTCATTATGGCGTCAACACGGAGCATAAGTTCCTTTGGAGAAAACGGCTTTACGACGTAGTCGTCTATACCTATTTCAAAACCGTTTATCTTGTCGTACTCCTCGCCTCTTGCCGAGAGCATTATAATCGGCACGTCGGAAGTCTTTCTTATCTCACGGCAAGCGGAAAATCCGTCAAGTTCCGGCATCATAATATCCATTATTATAATGTCGAAATTGCCGTCTTTGAACTTTGAGACCGCGTCCATTCCGTCAACGGCTTCTGTTACCGTATGTCCCTCAAATTCCGCATACTTTCTGATAAGTTTTCTTATCATCTCTTCATCGTCAACGACCAAAATGTTGTACATTGTCTTTCACCTCGCATAAATAATAAAATTGAAATATATAAATTCCGTATCAAGTATAACATATCTGAACGGAAATGTCTACATAACCCGAAATACAGCACGCAATTTCGGGAAAAATTTTGTGCTGTATTCCGGATATTTTGAAGGAGAGAGAAGATAGTGCTGTTTTATTGCGTTCTGTCATAAACCGTGACTTGTACCGTCATTTCTTTTCCGCTTCTTTTAATGGTAAAGTCAAGTTTATCACCGATGTTTGCCCTTTTAACATAGTAGGCAATATCATTATAAGACGATATACTGTTTCCGTTTATTGAAACGATAATATCACCCTCAGCGAGAACATCGTCGTTATAGCCTTCTTCAAGTTTTGTCACATACACAGATCTCGTTGCTATATCCTGACTGCTGTAAAGTCCTATATAATTCTTTATGGATCCGCAACTGATAATATCTTCCGAGAACCTGCGTGCGTCGCTTGCGGGAATAGCAAAGCCTATGCCTTCCACATCTTCATCGACAAATTTTGCGTTTACTATCCCTATAAGTTCGCCATTCATATTGAAAAGTCCGCCGCCGGAGTTGCCGGGATTTATTGCCGCATCTATCTGAAGAAGATTCATTTTTTTACTGTCGACGGATATCTCACGGTCAAGTGCGCTTATGATGCCTGTCGTTACGCTTCCGCCGAGTTCACCGAGAGGATTACCGATGGCGATAACCGTTTCACCCACTCGTAATTTTTCCGAATCATCGGGGTTGCTCGGATCATAATATGGAAAATGAGCAACACAAAGTTCTTTATCTTCTTCTATCATAAGAATAGCAATATCCATATCGGAATCGTAGCCCCTTACGGTTGCGCTGCATTCGGTTCCGTCTTTTAACGCTACTACAATAGTGGTAGCTTCTTTGTCATTGTCATCAGTGATTACGTGGGCATTTGTTATTATATAGTAGCCGTCACGCTCATTTGATGAGCCTTCTTTTGGAAAAGAGCCTATTATAACTCCGCTGCCTGCACCGTTCACTACATACTTACGATTAAATCTATCGGTAGTGGTGTACTGCGTCTTTATTTCGACAACGCTTTCACTGACGTCTGCTATGACGTCGGGCAACGATTTAACAGCGCTTTCGTTAGCAGCCGCAAGGTCATTGATTTCTGTACTTGCGATGTTATTGTTTTTTGGGCTTTGATAAATTGTGGCAACCTTAACTTGGGTAATTGCAGCGGAACTGTCTTTCTGAGAACGGTTTACAATCGCTGCTCCGACACCGCCGGCAATGCCCGAAAAGAGAATGCACAAAGAGCAGATAAGCGCTATCGTTCTCTTCTTTATAGGCTTCGTGCGGTTGCGCTCCGCCTCGAAATATAAATTTATCGGTTCGCTTGAATTTTTGTCAGGTTCCGAAGAGAAATTATTACTGTAAATATAATCAGACATTAAAAATTTCCTTCCCGTGGAAAATACCACCTGTTTTTTATTACAATTATATTCTATCCCATAAATGTGACAGTTTTATGACGAGGCTTGAAAAAATATTTGAAAAAAGAAAAAAATAATCTTGATTTTATGAAAAATGTATGCTACAATCACAATGTAAATGCTATGAAAAAGTTGCACTGACTCATAAGTTTTGCAAAAGAGAGGTCCGCCATGGCTGAAAGCGGTCCGGCAAAAGGGGAGGTGCGTTTCGCTTTGGAGCAGTGCCGTTGAAATAAGAGTAGGCGGCAACGGGCGTCCCGTTACAGACAAAAAGGTTGTATGCCTTTTGAGCGCCGGTTTATCGGAACGTGGGTGGTACCGCGGGCATTTGTTTGTTCGTCCCTGTTTTCACAGGGGCTTTTTTATTTGTAAAAAATAATCACAAGGAGTATTATAGTATGGAAGAAACTCTTAAAAAAATCAGAGAAGAAGCGCTCACCGCGCTTGACGCGCAGGATTGCAACATCGAGGAAATAAGAATAAAATACCTCGGCAAAAAGGGAGAACTTACATCTGTTCTTCGCTCAATGGGGCAGCTTTCCGCCGAGGAAAGACCGAGAATGGGGCAACTTGCAAATGAGGTAAGGGCTACAATAGAGGAAAAGATAGCCGCGCTTGCAGAAAAGCAGAAAGCAAAGGCACTTTCCGAAGCACTTGAAAAAGAAAAGATTGACATTACCGTGCCGGGCAGAAAGCAAAAGTTAGGCAAGCTCCACCCGCTTACACAGGTGCAGAGGGAGATGGAGGATATATTCATAGGAATGGGATTTTCGATAGCCGAGGGACCTGAGGTAGAGTATGACTACTACAACTTCCAGGCACTCAATATACCCGAAAATCATCCCGCAAGAGATACGCAGGATACATTCTATATAACGGATAAAATTCTGCTCCGCTCACAGACTTCTCCCGTTCAGGCAAGAGTAATGGAAAAACAACAACCGCCTATAAGAATAATTTCACCCGGGCGCGTTTATCGCTCGGATGAGGTTGACGGTAGCCACTCTCCTCTTTTCCACCAACTTGAAGGACTTGTCGTCGACAAGGGAATAACGATGGGCAACCTTTGCAGTATGCTTGAAACCTTTGCAAAAACCATGTTTGGAGAAAAGACCAGAATACGCCTGCGCCCGCACCACTTTCCGTTTACGGAGCCGTCCGCCGAGGTTGACGTATCATGCTTTGTCTGTGGAGGCAAGGGGTGCCGTCTTTGCAAGGGCGAGGGCTGGATAGAGATACTCGGGGCCGGAATGGTACATCCCAACGTCCTGAGAAATTGCGGAATAGACCCGGATATATATACGGGTTTTGCGTTCGGTATGGGTATTGAACGTATAGTAATGTGCAAGTACGGCATTGACGATATGCGTCTGCTTTACGAGAACAACGCGCGTTTCCTCGAACAGTTTTAAGGAGGTATGAACGATGATTTTATCAAGAAAATGGCTCGGCGACTTCGTTGACGTCAGCGATATAAACAACAAAGACTACTGCGACAGAATGACGGATACCGGTTCCAAGGTCGAGGGATACGAAACTCTCGGTGACGATATAGAAAACGTCGTCGTCGGTAAAATAACGAAAATATCAAAGCACGAAAACTCCGATCACCTTCAGATATGCATGCTTGACATCGGTGAGGAGAACGAGGTGCAGATAGTAACGGGCGCGCAAAACGTATTCGAGGGCGCGATAGTTCCCGTTGCCAAGGCGCCGTCGCGTCTGCCAGGCGGAGTTATCATAAAAGCCGGCAAATTAAGAGGCGTTGCATCAAACGGAATGCTCTGCTCAATAGGCGAGCTTAACCTGACTCTCCACGATATGCCGAATGCAATAGAGAACGGTATATTTATAATGAACGGTATGGGCGATTTCAAACTCGGTATGGACATAAGGGACGCACTTATGCTCCGTGACGATGTGGTTGATTTTGAGATAACCCCCAATCGTCCCGACTGTTTAAGCATCATAGGGCTTGCAAGGGAAACTGCGGCTTCTTTTGACAGAAAAATGAATCTTCCCACGCCGAGCGTAAAAAAGACCAACGATGGGGACAGCGTAGATAATTATATAAAGGTAGATATTGAATCGAAACTGTGCTCAAGATATGCGGCAAAGGTCGTCAAGGATATAAAGATCGAGCCTTCACCGCTCTGGATGAGAATGAGGCTTCGCGCCTCGGGCGTCCGTCCCATAAATAATATCGTAGATATAACCAATTACGTTATGCTTGAATACGGTCAGCCCATGCACGCATTTGACTATAAGTGTCTTGAGGGCTCTCACATAATAGTAAGAGAGGCAAGGGAAAACGAAAACTTCAAATCGCTTGACGATATTGACCACGTTTTAAGAAAGGGAATGCTCGTCATAGCCGACGAGAAAAAGGCGGTTGCTCTGGCGGGCGTTATGGGCGGAGCAAACAGCGAAATAACAAACGATACCGAAACGGTAGTCTTTGAGAGCGCAAACTTCAACGGCGCAAGCGTAAGAGTTACCTCGCGCTCACTCGGTATGAGGACCGAGGCGTCGTCAAGATTTGAAAAGGGAATAGATCCCGAAACAGCTCTTCCGGCTATCGAGCGCGCTTGCGAACTTGTTCAGTTGCTCGGCGCAGGCACGGTAGTTGACGGCACGGTGGATGTTTATCCCGAGCCGAAAAAGCAGACCGTACTTGACCTTGACGCAAAGAGGATAGACGGCTTCCTCGGAACATCTCTTGATGAACAGTATATGAAAGAAACACTTGAAAAGCTCTGCTTTGAGGTAAAGGACGGAAAAATTTATGTCCCGTCTTACCGCTCCGATGTCGAGTGTATGAACGATATCGCCGAGGAGATAGCGAGAATTTACGGATACAATAATATAGAGTCAAAGAGTTTT
>CAMETB010000033.1 GCA_945936265.1 uncultured Clostridia bacterium | reverse complement strand
GCACCGTTTTTAGCACCGATTGGTGTAAATTTGGTGTAAAGAGGTAAATTTATTCAGTTTGGAAAGTCCCGAAACCCGCATAAACACTGGCTTTTTCTTACTTGTCGTTCGGTAAGGACTTCATTGTCGGGAAAAGGAGGACGTCGCGGATGGAGGCGCTGTCGGTGAGGAGCATGACAAGGCGGTCAACTCCGAAGCCGAGGCCTCCCGTGGGGGGCATGCCGTACTCAAGGGCGGTTACGTAGTCGTAATCGACCTCGGCGTGACAAGAGGGCTCTTCCTTTTTCTTTAATGCTACCTGCTTTTCAAAACGCTCCTTCTGGTCTATCGGGTCGTTAAGCTCGCTGAAAGCGTTTCCGAACTCGGTGGCGTTTATGAAATACTCAAATCTTTCGGTAAATGCGGGGTCTGACGGCTTTCTCTTTGCAAGAGGGCTATTCTCTACGGGATAATCGTAAATTATCGTAGGCTGAATGAGTTTTTCCTCAACGAATGCATCAAAAAGCTCGATAAGGACTCTGCCCTTGGTGGCGTCGGGCGCTACCTCGACGTGAAGTGCTTTTGCGCACTCTCTTGCCGCCTCGTCGCTATCCCACGAGTAGTAGTCTGCTCCGCTATATTTCTTTACAGCCTCCGCCATGGTAAGACGCTCCCAGTGACCCATATCTATCTCGGTGCCCTGATAGGTTATCTTCTCGGAGCCGCAGATTTTGACGGCGAGCATTTTGTTCATTTCCTCGACAAGATCCATAATGCCCTTGTAGTCGGTAAATGCCTGATAAAGTTCTATCGTGGTAAATTCGGGGTTATGCTTGGTGTCCATACCCTCGTTTCTGAATATACGACCTACCTCGTAAACCCTGTGCATCCCGCCGACGATAAGTCTTTTAAGGTAAAGTTCCGTTTCTATCCTTAAATACATATCCATATCAAGCGTATTGTGATGGGTTACAAACGGTCTTGCGCTTGCGCCTATCTCGATTGGCACGAGTATCGGAGTGTCAACCTCCAAAAAGCCCTTACCGTCAAGATATGCTCTTATCTCTTTAAGTATCTGCGAGCGCTTTACAAAGGTGTCCTTTACCTCGGGATTTACTATGAGATCAAGGTATCTTTGTCTGTATCTCGTTTCGGTATCTTTAAGTCCGTGGAATTTTTCGGGCAGGGGAAGGAGCGATTTTGCAAGAAGCTCTATTTCATAGATATGGACGGATATTTCGCCGCGCCTTGTTCTGAAAACCATACCGGAAAAGCCGACTATATCGCCTATATCCCACTTTTTATACTGCTCGAAAACGTCCTCGCCGACGTCGTTTACCCTTATATAGCACTGTATTTTGCCCTTTGAGTCCGCAACGTCTATAAAATTGGCTTTACCCATATCGCGACGGCTCATAAGTCTGCCCGCTATCTTTACGGTCTTGCCCTCGTAGTCGTCAAAATTTTCGATTATATCCGATGTGTAGGTATCAACATCGTACTTAACCTTTTCAAAAGGATTTGCACCTGCATCGCAGAGAGCTTTAAGTTTATCTCTTCTTATCTGAAGTATTTCGCTTAATTCAAGTTCTTCCGATGTTTCGTTTACGTTATTATTTTCTTCCATAAGTCACCGATTATTTCTTTGTTCTTTCAAATGATACTACAGTTATTTCTTTTTCGCCCGAGGGAGTGTTGATAATTATGTCGTCACCCTCTTTATGTCCTATGAGTGCCATTCCTATCGGAGAAAGATCCGATATCTTATGCTTTAACGGTTCAACCTCGTTGGAACCTACAAGATCATAGGTTGATTCTCTGCCATCCTTGTATCTTATTGTAACGGTTGTTCCTATGCTTATTATGTTCTTTGCGGCATCTTCGTCGCTCATAACTACGCCGTTTTTAATAAGGTATTCAAGTTCAGCTATTCTGCTCTCAACCTTTGCCTGCTGATCTCTTGCCTCATCGTACTCGCTGTTCTCGGACAAGTCGCCGAAACTCCTTGCCTCTTTGAGCATCTGACCGACTTCGGCACGGCGCGTCGTCTTTAAATATTCGAGTTCGTCCTTAAGTTTCTGGAAACCTTCCTTGGTATAAATCGTTTTCTGTTCTGCCATATCTATCACCCCAGCGCATTGCGCCCTTTCATAAATTATCCTTCATATCCGAGTTCACGGCACGCATAAAGAAGTTGATTATCTTCTTCGTCCGTGATTTTGTAAAAGTTTTTGTCTTTAAGGGACTCATCAAGTTCTACGATTACATCGGGGGTTATTCCCTTTCCCTCATAATTTTCCGACTTCGGCGGATTGTACATATTTGTTGAAATGCGGAGCCCCGACCCGTCAGAGAGCATCGTTATCATTTGCATAGTGCCCTTACCGTATGTTTTCTCTCCGACAACAACGGCTTTCCCATAGTCTTTGAGAGCACATGTAAAAAGTTCCGCCGCACTTGCCGTACTGCCGTTGACGAGGACGGCCATGGGCACATCTATGCTGTTACTGTCGGATTCAAATTTATCCACCACTGTACCTGCGGAATCTTCTATAGTTGCTATAACGCCTTCCGGTAAGAGATAATCAAGGACCTTGACAACGGAACTGAGAGTGCCGCCCGGATTGTATCTCATGTCGAAAACAAGACTCTCCGCTCCGCCGGCAAGAAGGCTTTCAACTGCCGATTTGAACTGTGACGGGACAGCGTCATTAAATTCCGTTATTCTTATTATGCCTATCGTTGGATCAAGCGCATATTTATGATATGTCACAGGCTGAGTGGTTATCTTTTTCCTCACAAGAGTATATTCCGTCTCGGCACCGCCACGAATAACCGTTATTTTAACCGTCGTGCCTATATCGCCCTTTATTTTATCAAGAGCGCCGTAATATCCGAGCTCTGCAATGCTCTTTCCTTCAACAGCAGTTATAATATCGCCTGCTTTGATACCTGCCTCAAGTGCGGGAGAATCGGGCATTACGGACAAAACCTCCATAGTGCCGTTTATAGAGTCGTAAGCGACATAAACGCCTATACCCACGGTATCTCCGGACATATCCTGCATTATGGCGCTGAGTTCATCCGCCGTATAATATGAGCCGTATTTATCGCCTGCGCCGTAAATATATCCGTTCATAACATAGTAGGCAAGTTTTTCTTCGTCTATCTCCCCTACATATTGTGCGCGATAATAGGCGTCAAGTTCTGCAAGTTTTTCGAAAAGCTCGCGTGATTTTTCGTCGACCATAACATAGTTGTCACTATACTCTGCCTTAAGTTCATCAAGTTCGGACTGATATTTTTCCGCAATTTCGTATGTTTCCTTACGCCTTGCGTTATCAACGAAAATGTAAGTTACCTCAAAAGTTACGAAAACTGCAAGAATTAAAGAACAAACAAGTGTAAAAGTACTGTGTTTTTTCATTTTTCTCCATTTTCAATACACACAAAAACTCCGCTATCGGAGTTTTGTGTGATAAGTTAAAACTTTATTGGTTTTGCAGTAAGATAACGCTTTACCATAAGCGCAACTTTGAATGTTATGGCATGGTCAAACTGACGGAGGTCAAGACCCGTTATCTTTCTTATTTTTTCAAGCCTGTAAACAAGCGTGTTTCTGTGAACAAAAAGTTTTCTCGATGTTTCGGAAACGTTTAAGTTGTTCTCAAAGAACACCTGTATAGTCTGAAGTGTTTCGGCATCGAGCGATTCAAGTGAACCATGCTTGAACACCTCGCTGAGAAACATCTCGCAAAGCGTTGTCGGAAGCTGGTATATAAGACGTCCTATTCCGAGATTTTCGTAACTTATTATCTCCTTCTCGGTCTCAAACACCTTGCCTACCTCTATCGCTATCTGCGCCTCTTTGTATGAACGGGCAAGATCCTTTATATTGTTTACTATCGTACCTATGCCTATTCCGACCTTGCAATAAAATTCGGTGCTGAGCGTATCGGAAATTTCCTGTGCGAGTTTCTCAACGTCCGGCGTCTCTGTCTCTGGAGTTATCCCCTTGACTATTGCTATATCGTGCTCGCTTGTTGCTATTACGCAGTCATTTTGCTTGTCGGGAAACATATTCTGAATTATATCGAAAGGCAAAAGTTCTGTCCTTGAATAAAATCTTACAAGAAGGACAACTCTCGTTTCATTGCCGTCAAAATGGAGTTCCTTGCTCTTTGCGTAAATATCGCTAGGCAAAATATTATCCATTATTATGTTTTTGATGAACGAACTCTTGTCACATTTCTCGTCGTAGAGATTTTTAATATTGGAAAGAGATATTGCAAGAATTGATGCGTATTTCTCCGCAACCTTATCTTCTCCCTCGACGAAAACCATGAACTCCGGCTTTGCGCCGCTGCCGATATGCTGATAGGTGTATCCGTCTATGACCGCCGTATCTGTGGTATATGCCATCTCGTCTTTGGCACGAGAACGCATCTCGCCTATTTTTGAGAGTTCGCTGCAGGCGATAATAAGCCCCGTATCGTCTATAACTCCGATAATACGGTCAACCGTATCGTGCATTTGATGAATGATGCCTTGAAAAAGCCTGTTTGACATATCGAAACCTCCGTATAAAAATTTTGATTTTGTGCAAATTGTGCATTGTCATATATATAATAAACTATTTTTATGGATTTTTCAATAGGTTTTGAAATATTTTTTTGTGAATTTTGTACAATTCATTTGACATTTTAGACAAATTCAACAAAAGTTCAAAATTCCGTCTCATACGCTATGCAGGCAAGGGCAAAAGGTGCCGCCGTTTCGCACCTTAATATCCGTTTTCCGAGCCCCGCCATTTTTGCCCCGTATTTCTTTGCCAATGCGGCTTCATTTATTGAAAAGCCTCCCTCGGCACCGACAACGAGTGATATTTTTTCCGGGACTTCCCCGTTATATGAACGCAGTATCTGTTTAAGCGTATTTGTCCCGTCTCCCTCGTAACAGAATATAAAAAGTTCTTCCTTTGACGCACTGTCAAGCATTTCTTTATAAGAAAGCGGCTCTTTTATTTCGGGAATTATGCCCCTGCCACACTGCTTTGACGCGCTCTCGGATATTTTTTGCCAGCGCGCAAGCTTTTTCGGCACATCTTTTTTATCAAGCTTTGCTATACAACGCTCCGACATAAACGGTATTATTTCCGAGACACCGCATTCTACGGATTTCTGAATTATATTTTCAAATTTATCGCCTTTCGGAAGTGCCTGATACAGTTTCACGGTGCATTTCGGCTCGGTATCCGATTTTCTATCATTTACGACAAGAGCAACGACTTTATCCGGCAAAAAATCGCAAAGCTCACACTCATAGACGTTTTTCTGCATGTCGCAAACCTCTATTTTCTCGCCTTTTGCCATACGCAAGGAATGGGATATATGATGAGCGTCCTCACCTTTTATTATTATTCTCTTTTCTTCTCCGATTTCTTCAATCTGATCGGCTCTTACAAAAAATCTCGGCACGGTATTGCCTCCATACAAATATTACATTGATATAATAACATTGCAAACGGTCTTTGTCAAGTAACGACAAATAATTTGGTTAAAATGAAAAAAGCCGTCACGTGTCGTTTTTTCGCACATAATGGCTTTTATACTTTATTCTGAATATTTTAAGGTTATCGCGCACCAGCCGTTTTCATGCGCTTCGTCAACCTTGAAAAATCCGTT
Source organism: uncultured Clostridia bacterium (assembly GCA_945936265.1). Taxonomy (GTDB): domain Bacteria; phylum Bacillota; class Clostridia; order Oscillospirales; family CAG-272; genus RGIG2000. The sequence continues at coordinate 6,339 of CAMETB010000033.1, read as the reverse complement.
TTTCTCTATGGATTCGTACACGTCCCCGCATCTTTCGTCAATAATGCCGGAAATTATAAGGACGGAATTTTCATCCATAAAATCTTTTATATCGGGTAAAAGACGGATTATAATATCGGCAACTATATTGGCTGTTATTACATTATACCTGATTTTTCTGACATCATGCAAAAGATCGGAAACCTCGCAATCAATGTTCGTCACGCCATTGTCCTTTATATTCTCATTTGCCACCTTGACGGCAACCGGATCTATATCGTATGCGTAACATTCCTTTGCGCCGAGTTTTGAGGCGCATATTGCAAGTATTCCGCTACCGCAACCTACATCCAGAACGGTTGAGTCTTTGGTTACATATTTTTCAAGCATTGTTGCGCAAAGTCGCGTTGTCTCGTGCGTACCCGTGCCAAACGCCATTCCGGGATCCATCTTTACTATAATCTCACCCTCGGCGGCGGAATAATCCTCCCACATGGGAACGACAACAAGACGCTCGCCGATTTTTATCGGTTTATAGTATTGTTTCCATGAGTTTGCCCAGTCCTCTTCACAAAGAGGAATAAGTTCGATATTTGCTTCCACACCTGCCGCATCAAGACGCTCTTTTATATAAAGAGTGTAATGATCCGTCGGCTTGTCGGCGGGAACATATGCGGAAACCGAGGCGTGCGTCCTGTCTGCCTTAAGAACGCTTTCGTCTATCAGATCTCCGTACACTCCGTCGAGTATTTGCTTGTCTATATCTGAATAGTCCTCTATCTGAAGCCCGTTTGATATCATACTCATTATGGCCGAGACCGTGTCGAGATTTTCAACTCCGGATGTTACTTTTATTCTTATCCACTGCCCGTCTTTCATTTTTCCTCATTTCTTGAAGCGGCTGAAGAAACTGCTTCTTTTTGAAAAGTTCTTTTCCTGACAACTCTCTGCAAATGAGCGAAGAATCTTCTTCTGTTCCTCACTAAGATTTTTCGGCGTTTCAACTACAGCCTTGACGTACAGATTGCCTCTGCCCTTTGAATTTACGTTGGTAACACCCTTTTGTTTTAATGTGAATACCGTACCCGTCTGAGTTCCCTCGGGAATATTGTAATCCATAGTACCCTCAAGAGTAGGTATTTTTATCGTCGCTCCGAGTGCCGCCTCGGCAAAAGTTATCGGCACCTCGCAGTAAAGGTCGTAGCCGTCCCTTTCAAACACTGCGTGAGGACGGACCGATACCTGAATTATAAGATCTCCGGCAGGTCCGCCGTTTCTGCCTTCGTTACCCTGTGAACGAAGGGCTATTCTCTGTCCGTCATCTATGCCGGCAGGTATGGTTACCTCAAGCTTTTTGTTTATCTTAACCATGCCCTTGCCACGACAGTTAGGGCAGGGAGTCTTGATTATCTTACCGGTTCCGTTACAGTCCGGGCACGCGCGCGTAGATTGCATAACTCCGAATGCGGTCCTCTGCTGTACTCTTATAGTGCCGCTGCCGCCGCATTTAGTACACTTTTCGGCACTCGTACCTTTTGCGGCGCCGGTACCTGCACAGTCGTCACATTTCTGTATTCTTGCATAAGAAACTTCTTTTTTGCATCCGAATACGGCTTCCTCAAACGACAAAATAACCCTTACGCCTATGTCATCGCCCGGTATCGGTGCATTTGCTCTTTGCGATGACGAAGAATGTCCGCCGCCACCGAAGAACGAGGAAAATATATCGCCCATATCAAAGCCGTCAAATCCGCCAAAGCCACTGAAACCGCCGCTGCCGAAGCCCGTCGAACCGTCAAACGCCGCATGACCGTACTGATCGTACTTTGCTTTTTTGTCGGGATCGGAGAGTACTCCGTAAGCCTCGTTTATCTCTTTGAATTTCTGTTCTGCAGCCTTATCTCCCGGGTTCATATCGGGGTGATATTTCTTTGCAAGCGTACGATACGCTTTCTTTATCTCATCGGCGCTGGCGTTTTTGTCGACGCCAAGCGTTTTATAATAATCTTCTTTGTCTGCCATATATACCCCTCTCGGAATTTCTTCCGTTTTTCTCTTATTCCACTTTTACGCCACCCGGCAAAAATGTCGGATGGCGTAAACGATAATTTTATTAAGAGATGCGGTCAATTATTATTTGCCGGTTTTGTCTTCGTAATCGGTATTATAATAAGTCCCGTCGGCACCCTGTTCGGGTCCTGCTCCCGCATTTGCTCCCGGCTGTGCGCCTGCGTCTTTGTAAAGTTTCTCGCTTATTGCGTAGAATGCTTTTTCAAGAGCCTCGGTATCCGCCTTTATAGCGTCGGTGTTGTTACCTTTTAAGGTTTCCTTAAGTTTATCTATTGCGTTTTTAACCTCAGTCTTTTCGCTCTCGCTTACCTTGTCTCCGAGCTCGTTAAGAGTCTTTTCGGACTGAAATACGAGATTTTCCGCATTATTCTTTATCTCAACGGCTTCCTTTGCCTTCTTATCCTCGTCCGCATATTTAGCCGCCTCGTTTACCGCACGGTCTATATCTTCCTTGCTCATATTGGTCGAGGAAGTTATGGTTATGTGCTGTTCCTTACCCGTTCCCTTATCGGTTGCGGATACATTTACGATACCGTTGGCATCAATATCGAATGTAACTTCAATCTGAGGTACCCCTCTCGGAGCTGCGGGGATACCGTCGAGAGAGAACATACCGAGCGTGGTATTTCCCGCCGCCATTTCACGCTCACCTTGAAGTACGTGAATCTGTACGGAGGTCTGACCGTCTGCCGCGGTTGAGAATATCTGGCTCTTCTTTACCGGTATGGTTGTGTTTCTCTCAATTATCTTGGTGCATACGCCGCCGAGAGTTTCGATACCGAGTGACAAAGGAGTTACGTCAAGGAGCAAAAGGTCCTTTACATCGCCGCCGAGAACACCGCCCTGAATTGCCGCGCCTATTGCGACACATTCATCGGGGTTGATTCCCTTAAACGGTTCTTTGCCTATAAATGCTTTGAGCGCTTCCTGAACTGCGGGTATTCTTGAAGAACCGCCGACAAGAAGTACCTTATCTACCTGAGATACGGTAAGTCCCGCATCTTTAAGAACCTGCTTTGTAGGAGTCATGGTGGCTTCTACAAGATCTGCCGTGAGTTCATTGAATTTTGCTCTTGTAAGAGTTGCTTCAAAGTGCTTCGGTCCCGTTGCGTCGGCTGTGATGAACGGAAGGTTAATGTTGGACGAAGGTACGCCCGAGAGTTCTATCTTTGCTTTCTCGGCTGCCTCTTTAAGTCTCTGAAGTGCCATCTTATCCTGTCTCAGATCAATGCCGTTTTCAGCCTTGAACTGATCTGCTATCCAGTCGATTATTCTGTTATCGAAGTCGTCGCCACCGAGGTGGTTATTACCTGCGGTTGCAAGAACTTCAAACACACCGTCGCTTATTTCAAGCAATGATACATCGAATGTACCGCCGCCGAGGTCGAATACCATTATCTTCTGGTTCTCTTCCTTATCCATACCGAATGCAAGCGCTGCCGCGGTCGGCTCGTTTATAATTCTCTTTACATCAAGTCCTGCGATTTTACCTGCGTCCTTGGTTGCCTGTCTTTGCGCATCTGAGAAGTATGCCGGAACAGTTATTACCGCCTCCGTTATCTTCGTGCCGAGATATGCCTCCGCATCGGCTTTGAGTTTTTGAAGAATCATTGCGGAAATCTCCTGAGGAGTGTATGACTTTCCGTCTATGGTGACCTTGTAGTCACTGCCCATTTTTCTCTTTATACTGCTGACTGTTCTCTCCGGGTTGGTAATTGCCTGGCGTTTTGCAACCTGACCTACCATTCTTTCACCATTCTTTGAAAATGCAACGACTGACGGAGTTGTTCTTGCTCCTTCGGGATTCGGTATTACTACAGGCTCGCCGCCCTCATATACCGCAACACATGAATTTGTTGTACCTAAATCAATACCTATAATCTTTGACATAATAATTATCCCCCTTTTAGAATAATATGTTAATTTTTAATTTGCTACTTTTACCATGGCGTGTCTTATCACTTTATCCCCGAGCATATAGCCCTTCTGGAACACCTCGACTATTTCGCCCTCGCCGAGATTTTCGTCCTCAACATGCATAACGGCGTTATGAAGTTTCGGATCAAACGTTTTTGTCTCTATCTCGCAAACGCCCATCTTTTTGAGTGTATCAGATATTGACGATACTATCATTCCGACACCCTTTGCAAGCTCGTCTCCGTCTTTGTATGCGGATGCGCGCTCCATGTTGTCGATAAGAGGTAAAATCTGTTTTATCGCATCGGAATAAGCCTCTTTGTATATGCCGTCGCGCTCCTTGGCGGTACGCTTTCTGAAGTTATCATACTCTGCCATAATACGAAGATACTTATCGTTTGTTTCCTTACATTTGTTTTCAAGTTCGGATGCTTTTTTCTTCGCTTCTTCAAGTTCCTTGTCCGGATCTTCCTTTTCGGTACTTTCCGGGGAAACTTTTTCATTCCCCTCTTTGATTTCCTCTTTTGTTTCTTTATTTTCTTCTGTATCTTTTACTTTTTCGTTTTCCATCTCTGCTCTAATCCTTATCCTCCCTCAAAGCTCCCGGCAGTAAATTATTCTCTGAGAGATGATTTATCTCGTCGGAGAGTTTATCTATCGTCGAAAGAACTTTTGAATAATCCATACGGCAAGGTCCTATTATGCCTATCGCCCCTATCGTTTTACCGTTGAGCTTAAGGTTCTTATAGATCAAGGTTGAATCATCCATTATCTTAACCATATTTTCGGAGCCTATGAAAACTTTTGTTTCATCGTCGCTCTGATCTATGGTACTTACAGCTTTTACTATGTCGTCCTTATCCTCAATTGCGGAAAGCATCTTCTGAAGTTTGTCGATATCCTTATATTCGGGATATTGCAAAAGCCTGTTGACGCCCTCAAATTTTATTTCAGAGCCGAGTTCGTTCATTGTCTCGTAAATGCTCTTTACGACTATACCGACAAGTTCGGGGCATCCGGGCATTTCACTCTCCATACGCATCATAAGCGATATGTTGATATTGTCTACGCTGACACCTGCAAGCACATCGTTTAACACCTCGGAGAGTTTTGCTATATCATCCTTGGTTACATCAAACGGAAGCTTTACATTTTTGGTTTTGACTGTATCCTGTGCCGAGGCTATCATGATAAGCACGAAACTGCGACTGTCAAGATAAACCGTTTCGTACCGTTTTATCATTATACTTGAGGGACGGGGGCGCAGGGAAAGCGCCGTGTAGTTCGTTATTGCCGAAGCCACTTTCGTTGCGTTATCAAGTATCTTGTCAATCTCGGACATTTTGACAGAGAGCATTTTGTTGAGTTCCGCTGCCTCTTTTGTCGTCATATCGTACTCTTGTACAAGAGAATCGACATAAAATCTGTACCCGAGTTCTGACGGAACACGCCCTGCCGAAGTGTGCGGCTGTTCGAGATACCCAAGCTCTTCAAGTTCCGCCATTTCATTTCTTATAGTTGCGGAGGAATACGGAATATTTGCTTCCTGCATAAGATACTTTGAGCCGACCGGCTCGCCGAGTTTGATATGCGCTTCGATAATAGATTTGAGAATCAGTTTTTTTCTCTCACTGAGTTCGCCTGTATCGAAATCCATTTTTTATTCCTCCCTTTTGTTCGTTTAGCACTCTTTTTGTTTGACTGCTAAATTACATATATAAATATATCACCGTTTTTTACTTTTGTCAATAGGTTTTTGAAAATTTTTTAATTTTTTTGGCAAACTCTTTTTTTAAGTGCTTAAATTTTTTCTTCCTTATTTATAATAGTACCGAAAACAAAAAATATCCGCCTCCCGAAATCAATCGGAAAACGGATATAAAATACTAAAATTTGCGGAGTTTTTCGTCAAACTTTACCGTCTGATTAAGTTCTGCGGACTTAAAGGCGTACTCCATTATCTTCATATCGAGGCGCATTTGGTCGTGCGTTACCATCTGTTTTGTCCTGCCGTCTATTGCCGCACAGAAATTGCGGTAAAAATCGTGCACATCGGACTTTGGTATGTCTACTTCGTACTCGTCAACGGTTATGCTGTCCCTCGGAGCCATCGTCTTTGTGAGTCCTGCGGCGGTCTGAACCGGCAATACATCACTTTCGTGCCAGTACTTGCACTTCACAACTTTTGCCTTTTCACGCCAGTCGGTGATTATTGCGGTTCCCTTTTCAGCCTTCATATAGAATCTCGGAAGAGCTATAAAGTTATATGTTCCCACCTCGACAAAGGCAACAGCACCGCTTTTGAAGGTTATGGTAAGATAGCAACCGTCATCAACTTCTTTATTGGTTATATGTGTGACGGTACAGTTTATC
>CAMETB010000032.1 GCA_945936265.1 uncultured Clostridia bacterium | reverse complement strand
TTATACCAATACCTTCGGTATTGCGCCGTTTCCATTGACGGCTAACCGGCAGATTGCAAAATTGCAATCCGCTCACGGTTGACACCGTGTCAAGCACTATGTGCTTGCGGTTATGGTATAATGACGGCTTATACCAATACCTTCGGTATTGCGCCGTTTCCATTGACGGCTAACCGGCAGATTCCAGAATAGTAATCTGCTCACGGTTGACACCGTGCCAAGCACTATGTGCTTACGGTTATGGTATATTTAATATTTTCGCTGAAAACAAGTTGTGATATAAGGTCATACTATCCGGGGCGGCAGCGGTGCCCTGTACCTGAAATCCGCTATAGCAGGGGAGAATTCCTGATCTGAGGACTGTTTTTGTGCGGTCAGCACCTTTAATCGCTGTGTTGACGGATGAGTCTTGCGCAATTGTCGGCTGTGAACCGTGTCAGATGGGGGACCAGGCAGCACTAAGCAGTTTTGACGATGTGCCGCGAGGGTGCTTGTTCTGAGCAGAGGTCATAGGCTTGCGCGTGTAAAGGCAGTTCGAATTTCGGGTGTATGATCTTATATGACACCTTGTTTTCATTTTTGTAGGGGGGAATAAAATGCATCAGGCTCTATACAGAAAATACCGTCCTCAGTCGTTTGACGATGTTTACGGTCAAAAGCATATTACTTCCATATTGAAGCAGGAAGCAGCAACCGACTCGGTATCTCACGCCTATCTTTTCTCGGGCTCGAGAGGAACGGGAAAAACCACCTGTGCAAAAATTCTTGCCAAGGCGGTAAACTGCTTAAATCCCAAGGACGGAAACCCTTGTAACGAATGTGAAAACTGCCGCGCGATAGACAGCGGCAACGCGACCGATGTAATAGAAATGGACGCCGCAACAAACACCGGCGTCGATTACATAAGGGATTTGCGTGAAAATGTTATATACACCCCCGCAATGCTTAAAAAGAGGGTGTATATAATAGACGAGGCGCATATGCTATCCGACAGCGCTTTCAACGCTCTTCTTAAAACCATAGAGGAGCCGCCGAAGCACGTGCTTTATATCTTTGCAACCACGGAACCGCATAAAATTCCGGCTACCATAATATCGCGTTGTCAGCGCTTTGATTTCAGAAGAATATCCGTTTCCGACATTGTGGAAAGGCTTCTTTTTATAGCAGAGCGTGAAAACATAAATCTCACAAAAGAGGGCGCCATTTTAATAGCGAGAACGGCGCAGGGCGGTATGCGTGACGCCATAAGCCTGACGGAACTTTGCGCAGGCTCGGGCAAGGAAATAGACAAATCGCTTGTCAACGAGGTGCTCGGCACAAATTCTTACGAGAAAATATGCGGCGTTGCACGCAATATAGCGTCCAAAAACTACGCGGGGCTTTTTGAAACGGTAAACGATATTTTCGTGTCCTCCAAGGATATACTCGTTTTCTTCTCCGACCTTACATCGCTTTACCGCGATATGATAGTTTGCAAGTCCTCGGGGTCTTCAAAATATTTCGACCTTACCGAGCAGGAATATAAGGAGCTTGAAGATGTCGCCTCGCTTTTTGATATGGGGACGCTTATATATCACTCTTCTCTGCTCGATAGCGCATATAACTCCATGATGAGAAATCCCTCGGCAAAAAGATTGACGGCGGAGATAACTCTTATTAAAATGTGCGAGCCGAAACTTACCGCAACGCCGGAGGCGGTACTTGCAAGGCTCTGTGCGCTTGAGGACAGGGTTACAATGCTGTCAAAAGGGATAATACCGAATGAAGTGACACCTGACAAACCTGCATCGGAAGTCGGCGAGGTTAAAAATACGCAGAACGCACCGTTAAAAAAATCGGAAGCGGAAAACACGGTTCTGTCCCGGGATAAAGAATCGGGAAACGACGATTACGAACACCTTGACGAATGGGACGAGGTGATATGTAAGGCGGGGGAAAAAGACGCGGCGGTTGAAAGTTTCCTTAAAAACTGCGATTGTGTTTATTCAAAGAGCAAAGATAAGTATTATATCATTTCTTCAAAAAAGCTTATGGCGACAATGCTCGGCTCCGATAAAAACAGGAAATGCATATTTGACGCTATGGTTTGTTGCGACGTAAATATTTCTTCCCCGTCGCAAATAGAAATAATTTTTAAGCCCGAAGAGACGAAAAAGTCAGATCTCGATGAGTTTTAATACGAATAAATATTTTTGATTCAAGTAAATTTCAGAAAAGGCGGTATATAATATGAAAGCAATGGTTCCAAAGGGTCCCAGCATGAACGAAATGTTAAGGCAAGCCCAGAAAATGCAGGAAGATATGCAGGCAAAGCAAGCCGAACTCGAAGCGAGAGAATATGATATTTCGGCAGGCGGAGGTGCAGTTAAAGTAAAAATAAACGGAAAGCGTGAAATTCTTTCTATTGACATCTCTCCCGAGATTGTTGATCCCGACGATATAGAAACCCTCTCGGACATTATAGTTGCGGCGGTAAACGAAGCTATAAAGAAAGTTAATTCGACGTCGGATGAAGAAATGCAGAAAATAACGGGGCCGCTTGGCTCTATGCCCGGTCTTTTCTGATGGAAGAACTTATTAAACCGTTACAGGACCTTGTGGACAGGTTTCGCTCTCTTGACGGAGTGGGTAAGAAAAGCGCCTTGAGAATGGCTTTCTCCGTGCTCGATATGAGCGAGGAGGACGCAGTTTCCTTTGCTCAGGCTATACTTGACGCAAAAACGAAAATAGGTCTTTGTAAATGCTGTCAGAACATCTCATCGGAGGAAATATGTCCGATATGCTCCTCTTCTTCGAGGGATCATTCTCTTGTGTGCGTCGTTGAGGATTATCAAAGCGTTATGGCGCTTGAAAAAGTGCGCGAATTCAACGGAGTTTACCATGTTTTGCACGGGACAATATCTCCTATGAAGGGTATAGGTCCCGATAAACTCAAAATTAAAGAACTTCTTGAAAGGATAAACGAGGGCGGTATTTCCGAGGTAATAGTTGCCACCAACCCTACGGTTGAGGGTGAGGCGACAGCCATGTATATATCAAGGCTTTTAAAGCCTCTCGGAGTGCGTGTTACGAGAATAGCCAATGGTCTGCCGGTCGGTGCAGATCTCGAATTTGCCGACGAGGTAACACTCTTCCGCGCAATACAGGGCAGGCGCGATATTTGAAAAACTAAAAAATCAGGACACAAAATGAAGTATCTCTTTTTTGATATAGAATGTGCAAACTGCTTTAACGGTCAGGGAAAAATATGTTCGTTCGGTTATGTTATTACCGATGATAAGTTTAACCTTATAAAAAAGCAGGATATTACGATGGATCCGCACGCAAAGTTCCACCTTTCCGGCAGGGGCAACCGCCCCGGTATTGTACTTGCGTACGATGAAGAAACGTTCAGATCCTCCCCCGGATTTACGCATTATTACGACAACATCCGTTCACTTCTTACGGATGATAATTACAGGGTTTTCGGCTTTTCGGTTATGTCGGACGCAGGATATATAAAAAGCGAATGCGAGCGATATTCAAAGGAAATCTTTGACTACGACTACATAGATGTGCAAAGGATATACTCCGACATGCACGAACTTAATACGACCCCCTCTCTGCTCAAATGCGCCTCGGATTACAGCGAAAGCGAAACCCAGGATGTTCACAGAAGCGACGAGGACTCAATGCTTACAATGAAGGTATTGAAAGGTCTTTGCGATGAGACGGGACTCAGCGTAAACGAACTTATCGAGAAATATCCGCATTGCAAATGCTGGTGCAAGGATGGGACGCTCGGCTCCGAATACCTTAATTACAGGGAGAAACTCAAAGCGCAAAAACTCTGGAAAATGGAAAAACTCACGGGTAGTGTGCGCTCAAACTGGATAAGCCAATCCGAAGAAAAATACTACGAATTTTCATCTTATTTCAAAAGAGTGTTTATAAACAAAAAAGCCGTATCGCCTCTTGCAGGCAAAACGATCTGCATAAGCGGTTTTTACGAAGATTATCACTTTAACGAGATGATGAATATAGTTTCGTTGCTTGCCAAACAGGGCGCTAAATACACGAGGAATGCGCTTTTTTGCGACATTTTCGTTGAATATGAAATAGTATCACCGAATAAAGAAAGTAAAAAGCAGTATGTTTGCTACAGAAAGAAAAAGGCAAAAAAAGCCGAGAGTGACGGCAAAAACATACAATTTATGCCGATTGCCGAGTTATTCTCTGTTCTCGGTACAAATGAAGAAAAACTTAAAAATCTTGACCGCTTGAATCTCTCTCCCTTATGGAAACCGGACTTTATAAAAATCAAAAAATAACAAAACCAAAATCTCGGTGACAAACTAAAAACGGCGCTTCGGTGAGCGCCGTTTTTGTTATGCAAATACATTAAGATCTTTATCAAGCATTTCTTTTCTCATAACGGAATAATATTCATTTTTTACATCTCCGGACAGTACTCCGAGTTTTTCCCTTACTGCCTTTATAAAAAGTTCGGGGTTTAAGTAGTTTTCGGAATCGGCGCAAAGTATAACGTCCGCCGACATGTTTCCTTCAGAAGATTTTACATCAAGAGATTTTATATAATCGGTCACATTTATCTCGCGTTCGCCCTTTTTGGAGGCCTTTATAACAGTACACTCATGTGAAAACAGCTCTCTTACCTTATTTTCGGTATTCTCATCTATTGACGGCGATTCTATATTTATTATATAATCGGTATAGGCTATATCGGAAAGTTTCGTCGTCGGTACGTAAACCGCAAGAACTCTCATCTCGTCGGGGAAATTTTCAAAGAGCCTCTTTTTTATCTCGTCGGTTGCCATCGGTGAGTTTGTTTTTATATCGACAAACTCGCAAAAACTCTCAACGCCTATTGAAAGCGGCGGAGTAAACACCATTTTCGGCTGCGGATTAAAGCCCTCCGTATAGCGTATGTCGATGCCTGCCCTCACCATTATCCTCTGCATTGTCCGTACAAGGTCAAGGTGAGATATATACATAAGCGAGCCTGTTTTCGTAAATTTTATTCTTATCGGAGTTACATTTTCTTCGGGCACCATCTTACATCTCCTCCAAGTCTTGAGGCTCCGCACCCGGAGCATTTTTCCTTACAGTTCGGCGTTGTTTTATTCTCATATGCTTTTTTGCTCTCCGATATAAGAAAACTCTTTGTAACGCCCGTATCTATAACGTCCCACGGCAGTATCTCGTCGTACGACATTCTGCGGTTTGCGTAAAAAGAAGGATCTATGCCGCACTTATCGAATATATCCATCCATCTGTCATAGTCAAAATATTCATCCCAGGCGTCAAAGCGGACTCCGATTTTCTGCGCATAAGCGATTGCTTTTGAAAGACGTCTGTCGCCCTTTGCAAAAACGGCCTCAAGCCTCGATACTTTAGCGTCGTGCCAGTTATAGCGTATTTTTCTGTCAGTTATTTTTGTGCCGAGGAATTTCTGCTTGTCCGTAAGGGATTCAAGGCTGTCCTGCGGTTCCCACTGAAAAGGGGTGTGCGGCTTAGGGACAAAGCAGGATACGCTCACTGTAACACTGACGGGCCTTTTCGGTCTTTCGGGCATTTTATAATACTCATCCACCACATGCTTTGCAAGCACGGCGATACCTTCAATATCTTCATATGTCTCGGTCGGCAGTCCGTTCATAAAATAAAGCTTTACCTGGCTCTTACCGCCCTCAAAAGCAAGGCGGACCGCGTTCATAAGGTCTTTCTCATAAAGATTTTTGTTTATTGCGTCACGCAGCCTTTGCGTACCCGCCTCCGGAGCAAAAGTGAGCCCGCTGGATCTTATGGAGCTTACCTTATCCATAAGTTCCTTTGTAAAACTGTCCGCGCGAAGTGACGGCAACGACAGATTTATTTTTGCGTCGTTTGTCCATTCAAGGAGCATATCGGTTGCCTCATGCAAGCAGGAATAATCGCTTATTGAAAGCGACGATAAAGATATTTCGTTATATCCGGTATTTTTGTATATTTCCTTTGCCTGCTCATTCAGCACTTCGGCGCTTTTCTCTCTTACGGGACGGAAAACAACGCCCGCCTGGCAAAAACGACAGCCCCTTATACAGCCTCTGAACGTTTCGAGCATTATTCTGTCGTGAACGACTTCGATGAACGGAATAATGGGTTTCTTGGGGTAATATGAAGTATTAAGGTCGGCTATTATTCTTTTTTCGACCTTTTCGGGCACGTCATCGTACTTTGGAGAGAAACTTTTTATCGTTCCGTCATCGTTGTACTCAACATCATAAAGTGAGGGAACGTAAAAGCCTTTTAAGTGAGAGGCCTCGCGAAGAAATGATTTTTTCGTATAAGTGCCGTTCTTTTTCATTTCAAGATAGAGAGAGGCAAGTTCCGGCAAGGCCTCCTCGCCCTCGCCTATGCTGAAAATATCGAAAAAGTCGGCAACGGGTTCGGCGTTGTAAGCACAAGGACCTCCTGCTATTATAACGGGGTCGTCATCGGATCTTTCTGACGCAAATATTTTAAGTCCGGCAAGATCTATCATATTGACGGCGGTCGTATAGCATAGTTCATATTGGAGAGAGAAAGCGATTATATCAAAATCTTTTACGCCGTCTTTGCTTTCAAGAGTGAAAAGAGGAATAGAGTTATTCCTCATCTGCTCTTCCATATCCGGCCACGGAGCATAAACCCTTTCGCACCATACATCGTCCATACTGTTAAGGGAACCGTAAAGAAGGCGCACACCGAGATTAGACATCCCTATCTCGTATGTGTCGGGGAAGCCAAACGCTATGCGTAGATTTACCTTGCTTTTATCTTTTATTACCTGTCCGAATTCGCCACCGGTATATCTCCCGGGCTTTGAAACGGACTTTAAAATCATACTTATATCTTTTTGCATATCATTCGTTTGTTCCGGGCAACATTGCGAGTGTAATAAGCGTCATAATAACTATGCCCGCAAGATAAAATCCGACTATGAAGGCGGACGCTATAAAACCTATTCTGCCGAATACCAGAAATCCGAGCAGAATCGCACCCACCGATGCCGAAATTAACTTTATTGCCTTTATTACCTTTCTTGTGCCGACTATTCTCTTGCAAACGGGGATCGCTTTGAGAAGCGATCTTGAAACTCCCTTGGAAACTATTTTTCCGTCGGATTTTTCCACTGTTTTCGGTATCTCTTCCTCCGATGTCAGTTTTATGACTCTCAAATCATCCTTTTTAAAATTGGTCTGCCGTTTTATCAGTTCGTTATTTATATTCGGATCAAAAGTTCTTATTCCAACCCCCGTTGAAGTTTTGGAGAGAGATTTTACGGTCTTTACAAACTCTTCGTCAATCTTGTATTTTATATACATTCTTGCGCAGAGCTTTCCGTTGCACGCCATATACATGACGGAAACATCGCCTGACTCTTCCTTTTCGGAGCCGACTTCTATTCCCTGGGAGTTCATACCGTATTTATCGGCAAAAATAACCGTGTCGTTATCAATTTTAACACAGAGATAACTTCTTCCGGAACAAATGTATTTCGCGCGCTGGCTCTTCGGCATAGCATCCCTTGTAGCAACTTCAAAAACATCGGAGAGCGGTCCGCCGACAACGCTGAATCCGCTTGCCGCATAATAAAGCACCTTTTCAAGTTTATAATCGTTATACACATTGAGATTCTGAAGTTTTACATTATAGGGAGGGAACGCCGTTGTGTCGTTTACCGAAACTATATCGGCTTTTGCAAATTCCTCGACAGCCTCCTCGCCTATTATCGATACCTCGTCGTCAAACAGTCTTCTGTTGCCGATAAAAAACGGAACGCTGTACATAAATAGTATCCCGACAGGAAGCATAAGCATTATTCCCGTATACCATACCGCCATCGAATCGTAAAATCCGAATCCTCTGAAAAGAGATATTATTGCAAAAACCGCAGGTACAAGTACCGATATTGCAAAAAATACTTCAAGATATTTATGAATATCGACAGAAGAATTGGTATTTGCAAAATAATTCTTTACGAATCCGACCTTATCAACGCGTGCAACATTGCCGCAAAAATCGCATGAGGTAGTAGAGAAAGTCTCCTGCTCCGGCTCGGAATCGCTTTTAGGAACATTTGTCAGTACAAATTTGGTATCTTTTGAAGAAACAACGCTGAAACCGTATTTTTCACGAACAACGTTTATATAGGAAAATATTATAGAGCATAAAACAATAAAACAAGCGGGAAAATTGCAAAGCTTCGGAGCTTTTCCAAACGACATGCATATCAGCGTTATCAAAGAATAAATTATTCCGCATGAGGCGGCAATTACCGCTACGGATTCCGGAATATAATTCCTTGAAGATATAGATTTTGTTCCATGGTACATCTGTTCATATGCACATGCAATGCAAAGCGCAAAGAAGACAAAATCAATAACGAAATGAAGATACGGATGCGATGACACATTGAGTATCCCTGAAAGATTGTTGCCGAACACCCAGAGATTTTCAATAAGCATGACAAAGAATGTGAAGAACGAGGCGATGATTATTTTTGTCTTCATGCTCTTCTTCGCATACTTATACATTCCTATAATTTCTTTTCTCTGCTGACGATCCGTATATTCATAATAATCCGAGCGTATATCACCCTGCATGGTTTCTATATCTGTTGTCGATTGATTTGTGCCGTCGTCTATATTAAGGGTTCTCTCCCTGGAATCACCTATTCCGAATGCCACCATAAACTGATGATCCGTCTGAGCAGTGCTTGCATATGTATCATCAAGTTTAACATTATCGTCATCATTCTTCTCTTCACTCTCATGCGCCCAACCGACAACATCGTTGTTCGCTTTTTCGGAATTTTTAAGCTGACTTGTGACCTTTTTGAATATTTCCTCATTAGGAGATACAAGTTCTATGTCGTCGTCAAGTTCGGGTTCGCTTGAAAAAATCTCCTCATCGATTTTTATGTTTTCATAGGACGACCTGTGAGATGCCCTTGGAGTATTCCTTTGTTCAGGCGTACTTTCGGTATGCGAAAACGGGTTTTTATACTTATCGTTTTCACTTTCCGCAGGGGCGTCAATATTCATTTTTATCTGATCGTATTTTTCTTCCATTGCAATACCTCTGTAAAATTAAAAACACAAAAATTTACTCGCGTTGCATTCTTGCAGCGTGGCAAAGGATTACCGACGCCGCCGTAGATACGTTGAGAGAATTTACCTTTCCGTACATCGGTATTGAAACGGTAAAGTCGCTCCTCTCTTTTATGAGGACAGTTAAAATCAGTCTCATAATACGGAGTCCCTCCTGCCTCGCAGGCAAATATCCAAAGACCCTTTTCTTTGAGATACTCTATTGTAGTTGCAATGTTTGACACTTTTGCAACAGCCATATACTCTATCGCACCGGCTGAGGATTTATAGACCGCCGGCGTAATGCCTACGGCATGCCTCTTTGGAATTATAATACCGTGAGCGCCTGCGCATTCGGCACATCTTATAAGCGCGCCGAGATTATGCGGATCCTCTATTGAATCGGCGATAACTATAAGGGGTTTTTCTCCTCTTTTTTCTGCTATATCAAGTATATCGTCAACGCTTACATATTCCTTCATTGCAGCCATTGCGACGATGCCCTGGTGGTTTGCCCCGCCTGATATAAAATCAAGTTTGGAAAGCTCGACCTCCACTACGGGAATCCCCTTTTCTATCGCCTTTGCAACAATTACGGTAACGGACCCCTCGCGCTCACCCTTTCTTACATAGACCTTGTCTATTGCTCTTCCGGATTTAAGGAGTTCCGAAACTGCGTTCCTTCCGGCTACCACACCGGATGGCTCGT
This sequence comes from uncultured Clostridia bacterium, assembly GCA_945936265.1. GTDB lineage: Bacteria > Bacillota > Clostridia > Oscillospirales > CAG-272 > RGIG2000. The sequence continues at coordinate 2,434 of CAMETB010000032.1, read as the reverse complement.
CACTGCTTTGCGCCTCGCCTCTCGATTTTTGATCGCAGTACTTTTCCGGTACTTTTATTGCTTTTCTTTTTTCCTGCCCGTATTTTTTGTTGTTCAAGTTTTTTTCCTCACACAAGATTATGTATATACATAGTTATTTTATCATATAATATTTTATTTGTACAGTATTTTTTAAAAAAACAAAAAAATAAGTCCCTACCGAAGTAAAGACTTATTTTTCGTCAAATCCTAAATCTCATCTATTACGGGGACTGCGCCCTGAAAACTCAAATTAGTGATTCTTCATTTCTGCGAAGCACTCGCTGCAATAGACAGGTCTATCGCTCGACGGCTCAAAAGGAACCTTTGCTTCTTTTCCGCATTTTGCGCAAACGGTGGTGAACATTTCTCTGGGTGCTTTTGCCGCATTCTTCTTCGCATCCCTGCAAGCCTTACATCTCTGAGGCTCGTTCTGGAATCCTTTCTCCTGATAGAATTCCTGCTCACCTGCGGTGAAAACAAACTCCTGCCCGCAATCCTTGCACTTCAATGTCTTGTCCTGGAACATCTCGACTCTCCTCGTTTAGGTTAAAATTTATACAAAGCATACGCTAAGTATCGTCTTTCACAGTCCGTTTCAGCTTTGATTTGATACGATAAATCGCATTATTCACGGACTTTTCGCTCTTACCCGTATTAGCGGATATTTCCTTTGCCTTCTGCCCTGCGGCATAAAACATAAATATCTTTTTTTCATAGGGTGAAAGTTTATCGTCTGCAAGTTGCATCATCTTTTTGCCGAGTTCCTTTTTAAGTACATCGTCTTGCAGGCTGTCATCACTGTATTTCTCGCAAAGTTCACTTTTTTGTCTCTTTTTGGAATTGAGCATCCGAACGCATGAAATCAATCGATTTCTTATGCAAACTTTTGCGTAAGCACCGAACGAAACGTTCACGTTTTCTGTATCATAAGTCATCGTGGCATTGTAAAATGCCATCTTGGCTTCCTGAAGGAAATCCTCGTTATCTCCCCTGTGAGACTGACACATATCGGAGTACTTTCGGGACATACTACTTATTAAACCCGCATACTTTGCGCAGATTTTTTCAAACGCGTCACCGTTCCCGTTTTTTGCTTCCGTTATAAGTTCGTTAATTTCGTCCATAGCGCTCCAAAACTTAATATCTAACTTTCATTATAATACTTTTTTTTATTTTGTCAAGTGCTTTTCTATATTTTTTTAGATTTTTTCAATATTTTTTGATTGTTTTTTGTACAACTTCGACAAAACAGAACAAATTTTGCAAAAATCCTATTCAAATATGTAATTTCTCTCGCCGGAGACCAAAGCAAGGGTCCCCTGAAAGACTATCTCGGGGCGGCGCCTGAAATTATGGAGCATTCTCTCCGCTTCGATTTTTGTATCCACCTCTATGTTTATGTCAAGTACCATAGTTCCGTGTTCGGTTATCTCGCAATGTACGTAATATTTTCCGTTTTCTCGTTGCTTTGCGTAACAGTCAATAACCGCTCCTCTTTTTTGAAATGAAAGGTGACGGATAGCGCTCCTGTAACTTGCCTCTTTTATAACGGACGGGAGCGTATCGTTAAGTCCCTCGGCTATTCTCCTGCCCGTATCTGAAACTATGTAAAGACTCTCTCCGTTCTCGTCCTTTTCCTTCTCGATAACATGCCCTGCGTCAATAAGCTTGGTAAAGCATTCTGCACACTCAAAATAACTGACTATATTTTCCTGATAGAGTATCCCGCAGACATCGTTAAGTCTGAGCGGATACCCGATTCTTTCCATCAGGTATAAGATAAAAACCTTTATCTCGTTGGGATCTTTCATCGGTATTTCCATCTTCTTTATCTCCTTGGCTTTCGTACAAAAAATATAATAACACATTTTTTTCGATTTATCAACATTTACATAAAAATATTTCGGGGGTGAAAAGTTTGAAAAATTATGCAAGAACCGATCTTGCCTGCGAATCAATGCCGTGCGGAATAAAAAAAGGAGTTTTTGACGGCGTGAGTATAGACATCGACACATGCGAAGGAGTAGAAGTTATCAAAACCGAAGTCCGAAACGAAAGAGGCGAAAAAAAGACGGGGAAAAAAATAGGGAAATATATAACTCTCTCATGCGGGAAAGTGTGGATGTACAGTGATGAAGAAATATCAAAAATCAGACACGTCATCGGACAAAACATAAAAAATATACTTGACGATTGTGCGAAGAACGCTTCAAAAATTCTTGTTGCCGGTCTCGGAAACAGATTTATAACGGCAGACTCGTTAGGTCCCCTCACCATAGACAAAATGACAGCCACCAGACATATGAAAGATGTAAACCGACCTGTTTTTGACGCAATAGGCAGCTGCGAACTTTCTCTCATTGCGCCGGGGGTAGTCGGACAGACGGGAGTCGAGGCATCTGACATTATATCG
>CAMETB010000031.1 GCA_945936265.1 uncultured Clostridia bacterium | reverse complement strand
TATCTAGATTTGGTGTGATACAATAAAAGAGCAAAATAACAGAAAACTCGAATTTGATGGAGGTGTAATTATGGTAAGAATTGCAACGGTAAATGATGCAGAGCAATTAAATATCTTAAATAACGAATTTAATGGTGAAGGTGAAACAAGCATAGATAATATTGGAAATTCTCTTGTGAGTAATAAACAGGAGGTTGTTATCGTTGCTGATGAAGATGATATATTAGTAGGATTTGTATGTGTTCAACTTAAAAAGTCCTTCTGCTATGATGAATATATGCCTGAAATTACGGAAGTGTATGTTAAACCGACATATAGAAATAGAGGGATTGCGAGTGAAATGATTATTTTTGCAGAAAATTATTGCAGTAAGAATTATCCACTTCATGAGTACGAACTCTTAACAGGACAAGAAAATCTTGTTGCACAATCTGTATATAATAAACTTGGTTATGTAGATGATAATGAACTTCATTTATCAAAACGAGTTAAGAGATAGTCAAATTCCAATTTGTAGGGAACAGAAAATTTCAGGCTTCCAGTGTGTTTGAAAGTAACGGGCGATTTGAAGTTTAGTGAGGTAAAAGTGAACATTATTGAAGCTAACAAAAGAACGTAGGATGTTATAAGGACACAAAAAGTTCACAGAAAAATTAGCACTCGCTATTGACGAGTGCTAATAATGGTGATATAACATAATTAGAAACAGGAGAAAGAAAGAACCACAAGTTCATGATTCTTCCTAAACATCCCCAGTTTCAAAAAACTATTTTGAAAAAGGAGCGATGATTATGTTAACACCTAGTATTTTTGGAGAAAATTTATTTGACGAATTCTTTTATGATTTCTTTGATTTTCCAGTATTCGATGATCGAGAAATGAAGAAGGCACAGAAAAAACTGTATGGACGCCATGCAGCAAACATGATGAAAACAGATGTGAAAGAACAGGAAGATCGCTATGAAGTAGACATTGATCTTCCGGGATTCAAAAAAGAAGAGCTTTCTTTGGAACTGAAAAACGGATATCTGTTGATTAGTGCAACGAAAGGTCTGGACAAAGAGGAGAAGGAAGAAAAGACAGGAAAATTTGTTCGTCGTGAACGTTATGCAGGCAGTATGAGCAGAACTTTCTATGTGGGCGAGGATATCAAGCAGGAAGATATTCATGCTAAATATGAAAGCGGTGTCTTGAGTGCCTGCTTTCAAGAGTAAACGACTTTATAAAAAGCAACGTCAGGTTAGGTGACAGGGTTATACTTGTAACTCACGGGGCTGTCGGAAGAATATATGCTCTTAACTCCGAAAAGGCATCCGACATAAAAAAAGAGGACATAAGAATGTTTTCTAACTGCCATATGGCTCTTTATTCCTACGACGGAGAGAAAACGCTCCTCGAATGTTACAACGCGTCGCCCGAGCGCCTTTGCGACCCCGATTTTATCGGATTGGAGGAAAAATGAAAAAACTTTCTTTAATACTTGCGCTTCTCTTGCTCGCTTGTACGCTTTCATTTACGTCGTGCAACAAAAATCTTTATGACCCGGATTACGTTTACGACGGAGAAGCTCTTGTCGGCAAATGGCGCGAGGAGGACTACAAGGACGATTTTTATAAGGTATATGAATTTGACGGCGACGGTAAGGCGAGTTATAAATACTTTGTTTACGGCATAGAAAACGATAGTGCCACGGAAACTGCGGAGTATTATGTTACAGATAAAAACAAAATAACTACTTTGAATGAAAAAGGGGAAGTTTTCAAAAATTATTTTTCCGTAAATTCCGATGGCAGACTTGTAATTTCAAACGGTAAAGACGATGTTTTGATTCTTGTAAAATACGATCTCACTTATAATGAAAATGCAGATGAAATTATCGGTGAGTGGGTCTGTACCGACGAGGGTATTGGCTGGCGCCTTACACTTAACGACGACGGTACGGGAACAAACGAATTGACCTCATATCCCGCGATAAGCGTAAAATATTCCGTCAAAGAAGGTACGCTGTATATGTTCCCCGATAAATCTTCTTTGCAGTTTATTTCAACAAACGTGATGAGCGTTAAATATAATAAGGAAGGAAACGTTTTGAAGCTTATCGCCGACGACGGCAGTGTCAGAACATTTAAGAAGGTATAATTATGGAACTTTTTGAAAAGAAAATAAAATCGGAACAGATTTTTGATGGAAAAATAGTAAAACTTTTTGTTGACGACGTCGAGTTACCGGATGGGAGAGTGGCAAAGCGCGAGATAGTCCGTCATCCCGGCGCTGTCTGCGTTATTCCCGTAACGGATGACGGCTGTGTTATAATGGTAAGACAGTTCAGATATCCGTTTGCAAGCGTGCTCCTTGAAGTACCGGCGGGCAAACTCGAGTACGGAGAGGATCCCCTCTCTGCCGTAAAGCGTGAGCTCAGCGAAGAAAGCGGAGTTGAGGCGGATAAAATAGAATTTATAGGAAAGATTTACACCAGCGTTGCCATATTTGATGAGCAGATATATACATATCTTGCAACGGGACTTACCATAAAAAAAGCGCATCCCGACGAAGGCGAACTTCTGGAGGTTGAAAAAATACCTCTCGACGCTCTTGTGAAAATGGTGATGGACGGAGAGATACCGGACGCAAAAACGCAGATAGCAATACTTAAGGCATACAGAATACTCTCAGAAAGAAAAAAGGTAAAATAAGAAGGGAATATTATGGATAAATATATAAGTATAAAAAGAACGAAAATGATAGATGAGGCGGCGCTCGGTCATAAACCGAGAGGGATGCTTCTCTCAATCATGATTTTTCTTCTGGTATATATCATAGCCAACGCAATAAGGTCAGTCATAATAAGCGTCCCAACCGCTATATATGTAATCGGAAAAACGAACTATATGGATCTTTTCCGTTCTTTCGTCGGAGGAGAAATATCGGCAAATGATTTTGCAGAAGGCATGCAAACCATCATTTCATCTTTTCCCTCATGGCTGTATCTTATATCGTTTCTGGCAACATCAACCATGGCGCTTGCCGCAATAATTTACTGCAAGGTGATAGAAAAGAGAAAACTCTCTTCTATGGGAATAAGGAAAAAAGGAGCAGTCCCCGAGTATCTTGTGGGGCTTCTTATAGGACTTGTAATGTTCTCGCTTTCTTTTCTTATTGCCTGGGCGTGCAAATCGATAACTTTGTCTTTTGATCCTTCAGCCGTATCACCGATAATAATTTTATATTTCGTTGCCTTTGTGATTGCAGGCTTTTCCGAGGAACTTTTAATGCGAGGATATTTTATGGTATCACTTGCAAGGGATTACAGTGCCGCAGTCGCGGTTCTTGTAAGTTCTGTTGCCTTTTCGCTTCTTCATGCAGGTAATGCGGGTGTAGGAATACTTTCTCTTATAAACACATTCCTGTTCGGAGCTTTTCTGGCAATATATGTGTTCAAGAGGGGCGACCTCTGGGGAGCATGTGCAATACACACAATGTGGAATTTTGCACAAGGCAATATATTCGGTGCAAACGTAAGCGGAGTAAAACTTCTGCCGTCCATATTCAGAACCGAGGCAACGGCGGACAGAGTTATAGCAAACGGCGGATCATACGGTCTTGAAGGCGGAGTGGCAGTAACTATAGTTCTCCTTGTCGCAATAGGAATAGCTCTTGTTATGAAGACAAAAGAAACCGAACTTTCGGTAACGGAAACCGTCATAGAGTAATTATTCACAATAAATGAATAAATTCACGAATATTCATGAATAATAATAGCATAAAAAGAGCCGTAATTAAAGATACGGCTCTTTGTTTTTGCCTTTAATGCCGTGCAAACGCCTGAAAACTCGAATTATTTGTTGAAATTGTACAACAACTGCATATTATTGAATAGAATGTATAAAAAAATCGACAAATATTCGTTTTTATGAATATTTTTTCAAAAAACCTATTGACAAGTGAATATCAACGGTGTATAATAGAGCCATCTTAAAGAGAACCGATAAAAATCGGAGATTTGAGAAACGAAAAAATATTTAAGGAGAATAAGAAAATGAAAAAAATTATTTCGGTAGCACTTTGCCTGGTGATGATACTTTCCACAGTTCTCGCATTTGCATCGTGCGGAGGCAAGACAGAAAAGTTAAAGTTAATCGATGTTAAACTCACAGACGAACAGTACGCATTCGTATTCAAAAAAGGAAACAGCGCACTGCAGAAGGAATTCAATGATTTCCTTGCAAAAATACAGGAAAACGGCGAATTTGACAAATACGTTGCAAAGTATTTCAAGAATGAAGGAACAAAAGTAGGTTACGCGGTAACCACTACGGACGTCGTAAACGACGATACAAATCTCGTGGTTGCAACCAACTGCCCGTTTGAGCCGTTTGAGTATCTCGGTGAAGACGGAAAAGCATATGGTCTTGATATAGAGATCGCAGCAGCATTCGCTAAGGAAAAGAATCTCACTCTCGTTATAAAGAATATTGTCGATTTTGATGCAATATTTACTCAGGTTGACGCAGGTTATGCCGATGTAGGTATGGCCGGAATCACTGCAAGTGAATCACGCAAAGCACTTTACGATTTTTCAACCGATTACTATAACGCATCTCAGAAACTCATCGTTCCCGAAAGTTGCACGGACTTCGACGGATGCAAGACGGTTGAAGATGTTGAAAATGTCCTTAAAGGTCTTAAGGGAAAGACTATAGGATATCAGACCGGCACAACCGGAGGACTTTATATAAATGGTGATGCCGACTGGGGCTTTGACGGCTTTTCAAACATAACCGGTAAGGGATATCAAACGGCAGTTGACGCCGCAAACGATATGTTGAACGGAAACGTATATGCGGTAGTCGTAGACGCAGCTCCCGCAGAAGCGATAGTAGCCGCACTTAACAAATAATAAGATTGAAGTAAACGCAAAATTTCCCACAAATTCATTGTGGGAAAATTTTGCGCAAAAAGAGGTATTTATGAATTGGGCATCAAAATGGGAGGTTTTCTGGCAAACCCTCTCGGGAGAATTTTACAGGAATCTGTTTTTTGAGGGACTTCTCAATACGATAAAAATAGCCGTCATCGGTTTAATTATCGGTATTGTTATCGGTACTATTATCGCCGTAGTAAAGGTAATGCCGAAATACAAGGCCTTGCCGAGAGTCCTTGACAAAATATGTGAAGTTTATGTTGCGCTTTTCCGCGGCACGCCTATGGTTGTTCAGTTGCTCGTTGCATATTACGTTTTGCTTCCTGCTCTCGGAGTGAAAGGAGTGGAGGCAGTAAAAGTCGGTGTAATAGTTTTCGGTATGAACAGCGGCGCTTACGTATCCGAGATTATGCGCAGTGGAATAAATTCCGTTGATAAAGGTCAGATGGAAGCGGGCAGGGCGCTTGGGCTTGGTTATGCCGTAACCATGCTCAAAATAGTCATTCCTCAGGCGGTAAAGAATATACTCCCTACGCTCGGAAACGAGTTTATAACTCTTATAAAAGAAACGTCGGTGCTTAGTTTCATAACCGTTTACGACCTTTATACAGCACTTGGCGCTATCGGAAGCAAAAACTACGATAAAGTTATGCCGTATCTCTTTATGGCGGCAATTTATATAGTTCTCGTACTTATTATTACATTTATGATAAAGGGACTTGAAAAAGTTATGGCAAAGAGCGACAGAAAAAAGGCGGGTATATAATATGAACAGTGAAAATCAACCGCTTATCAGCGTAAAGAATCTGACAAAAAAATTTGACGACACAACGGTACTCGAAAATATATCCATCGATATATATAAGGGAGAAAAAGTCGTCGTAATAGGCCCGTCCGGCTCCGGAAAGAGTACTTTTCTGCGTTGCCTTAACTGTATGGAGGATCCGAGCGGAGGAAGCATAATTTTCGACGGAGTTGATATTGCCGATATGAAAGTTGATATAAATAAACACAGAGAACATATCGGAATGGTTTTTCAGCAGTTTAATCTTTTCAACAATAAAACTATTATCAGAAATATAACTCTTGCCCCCGTATATTTCGGAATAAAAAGATTGCGTGCGGCAAAATGCAAAAACTTTTTCACAAAGATAGAAAACATATTCAAAAAAAATAAGAAACCGCTTATCGAGATAAATACCACTGAAAAGCAGATAAAAGAAGAAGCCGATAAAAAGGCAATGGCTCTTCTTCATAGGATAGGACTTGAAGACAAGGCAAATGTATATCCGTCAACTTTGTCCGGAGGACAGAAACAGCGTGTCGCCATTGTACGTGCACTCGCCATGAATCCGAAGGTAATGCTTTTTGACGAGCCGACCTCGGCACTTGATCCCGAGATGGTGGGTGAAGTGCTCGATCTTATAAAGGAACTTGCAAACGAGGGAATGACAATGGTAATAGTCACTCACGAAATGGGCTTTGCAAGAGAGATAGCAACGAGAGTTCTCTTTATGGCAGACAAGGGCATTGCCGAGCAGGGAACGCCCGAGGAGATTTTTGAGCACCCGCAAAACCCGAGGACTATACAATTCCTCAACGCCGTACTTTGAGCGTGAGATGCCCTACGGGAATCCCAAAAAGTGTGAAGCACTTTTCGAGGACCCCTACTACGAGAACCCCCAAAAAATGTGATGCATTTTTCGGGGAACCCCTAATTCGACGACACCGAAAAACATTCACATAAAAAAATTCCGCGTCTGCGGAATTTTTTTAATATTATTAAGATAATAAAGAGTCAAAAATATTGACAACGGGTAGTTTATGTGATAGAATAGCAAAGTATTAGTTTTTTAAGGGGGAAGTGATTTTTTGAAACACGAAAAATCATGCGGCGCGGTTATTTTTCGCAAGACGCACGGCAAGTACGCGGTGCTTCTCATAAAAAACCGATTTGCTGAGTTCTGGTCGTTCCCCAAAGGTCATGTTGAAGACGGTGAGAATGAATATCAAACCGCCATAAGAGAGGTTAAAGAGGAAACCGGTATAGATATAAAAATAGAAAACGGCTTCCGTATGGAGTCGGTATATCTTATAGGAAAAAAGAAAAATACGGAGAAAAAAGCCGTATATTTTGCGTCTCTTACGACAAGAGCATATGTACAGCCTCAGTTTAATGAAATATCATCATTTCGCTGGTTTTACGAGGATGAATTTCCCTATGACTGTTCCTTTGAAAACGACAGGTTGATTTTTGATGAAGCGCTTAAATTTATAAAAACAAGATTTGGAGAAGCGAGCGAAAAAAGGTTATGACTTGGTTTTTTCTTTCTATAATTGCTCTGGTTTGTTGGAGCGGATCGGATTTATTCAGTAAAATAGGCTCAAAGCCCGACGATAAATACAGCCATTGGAAAATGGTAATAGCCGTCGGACTTGTAATGGGACTTCACGCCGCATACGAGATTTTCATAGGCGGTGTTCAGATAACTTTCAGCGACATTCTTACCTACATGCCGGCGTCGGCAATGTACATTCTTTCAATGGTGTTCGGTTACGTCGGACTTCGTTATATAGAGCTTTCCGTTTCGTCACCGATATGTAACTCCTCTGGCGCACTTGCGGCAATACTTTGCTTCGTGTTTTTGCAGGAAATGCCGAGCGCACTTCAGTGGGTAGCGGTTGTCCTCGTAATGCTCGGCGTTATCGGGCTCGGATTTGCCGAGATGACGGAAAACGACGAGATAAAAATGATGCGTCAGGAGAAGGCGAATGTAAAATACACAAAGAGCTGGCTCGCCCTTCTTTTACCGATACTTTACTGTGTTATCGACGCTCTCGGAACGTTTATAGATTCCGTAATTCTTCGTGAAGAAGACACGGGCACGTTCCTTGACCGTGTGTTCCCGACAGTACTTGACGAGTCTGTTGCGAATGTGGCATATGAACTTACTTTTCTTATGATGGGAATAATAGCCGCAATTTATGTATTTGCGGTACGCAGAGAAAAGATAGCGCCTCGCCGCGAGGGACCGAAACTTATTGCCGGAGTGTGCGAAACCGCAGGACAGTTTGCATACATATTTGCCCTTAGCGATACGGCGCACGTAGGATTTTCGGCGGCTATAATCTCCGCATACTGCGCGCTCTCTGTAGTATGGAGCAGAATTTTCCTGAAGGAAAAGCTCTCGTGGAAGCATTATCTTGCAATTTCCGTTGCGTTTGTCGGCATAGTAATGCTCGGCGTTCTTGATGAGTTATAAATCAAAACCGACTGCTTTGGCAGTCGGTTTTAGGTATTTTCAGTTTTCGGAAGTTTGAGTGCTTTCGCCATTTCCGTCCGTCGCCTTTGCCGAAACCTCGGCGGCTTTTCTTATCATATCGGAAAAGTGTTTGTCAGGTTCAAAAATAACGGCGTCAAAATAGTCTGTGTTTTCAAAGACTATTATTGATTTGTCGGCTTTTATAATGTTTTGTGAGTAATTGTAAAAATGTATGTTTCCGTACTTTTGGCGCAGAGATTTCTTCATACCTTTTTCATACTTTTCAAACATAACGGAATCGGATATAGGATAAAAGCAGACGTATCCACCGCGCTTTCCGACGTATTTGTCTATATAAAAATCATATCCGCCGTTTTTCTCGCTGAGTATATAGGTATAGGATGTCATATCGTATCTTATGAAAAGATAGATTGAGGCGGTAAGAAAAATAAGGGCAAGAGAGGACAAAATTGCTTTTGTAATTCCGCTTCCGGTACCTGCAAAGAGCACCGTCATAATAAGTAAGGCGGCATATATTGCCCTAATGGCGTTATCTGTTCTTTTGGGCGAATACTTCATAATTCCTCCGAAAATAAAGTGAAAGGCTTAAATAATGAAAGATTTTGATAAACTTATAGAAACGTGTCTTTCTGAACTTGATAAAACAGGTATAAAATACGGCAATGTCACAAAGTGGGAAATAAATACAAGAGCCAAAAAAAGATGGGGGCAGTGTCGCATTTTGCCCAACGGAAAGAGCTTTGAAATTTCCATATCAAAGCGGCTGCTTGACGATGCCTTGCCGGATGAGAGCGCAAAATCAACGATAATTCACGAACTTCTGCATACATGCAAAGGGTGCCGCAACCATGGCTCCGAATGGAAAAAACTCGCCTCCGTTGTAAATTCCGAGCTGGGATATAATATAAAGCGCTGTACTTCACCCGCCGAACAAGGAATCTTCGGGGAGAAAGCCGTAAAACAAGTAAAATATGCGGTTATGTGTCTGAAATGCGGTAAAATTTACGAGAGGGAACGAAAGTCCAAGCTTATAAAAAATCCGCACAGATACCGGTGTGGCATATGCGGCGGCAAACTCGGAGCGATGTTTCCGACAGACGATAAAAAGTCTTGACTTTTAATTCTCATTTTTATATAAACAATAAGGATCTGTATTTTTTACAGACCCTTTATGTTTTTAAGTCTTTTTACGCTTCGGTCTTCTTTACGATTTCCTTGTCGCCGTAATAACCGCAGGCGGAGCATACGCGGTGGGCGGGATTGTATTCGCCACACTTTGCGCATTTAACCAATGTAGGCGCGGTCAGTTTACTGTTGTTTGATCTTCTCAGATTTGTACGAGAATGTGACTGTCTTCTCTTCGGTACTGCCATAAGAGGACACCTCCTTAAATGAATACTAATAACTTACGCTTGAATTATACAACAAAACTTAATCGTTTTCAAGTAGTTTTTGCAAAATTGCAAGTCTCGGATCAATTTCTTTTTTCTTCGGGCAATCGCACGGACCGAAATTAAGGTTTTTGCCGCATTTCGGACAAAGCCCCGCGCATTCCTCTTTACACAGGAACCTTGTTGGAAATTCAAGAAGCAATTCCTCCACGATTTCACGGTCGATGTCCAAGAGGCCGTTTTTAACCACGACATAATCGTCATTGTCTTCGTTTTGGAGAGTGCCTGAAATTGCAACGGTACGATTGAATTCGAGAACGAATGTGCCAAAAACGTCCTCGAGACATCTTGCACAGCGCGTCTTGTAATCGATTTCGGCATGAGCGTTAAGAACGGTATAACCCGCATTGTCGCAAACCGAGCCCGAAACTCTGACAGGCGCCGTAAAAGAAACGTCATCGGGTGGTATTATCTGATTATTTTCGTCGTTTGTGTCAATAGTGTATTGAAAATCTATTTTCGATACCTTGCCGCTTATAAGCGACGACAAATCAATAATCATATAAATCCCCCTTGCATTATTTCACAGACTATTATTATAAATAAAAAATGCACATTTGTCAAGTATTTTTTGAAAAAAACTTGAACGGCGACAAAAACTGTGCTAAAATTTTATAGAAGGCTTGTCTTAGCCTTGCGGCAGAGTTTTTTACACATACTCCCCACCTCAAAATCGCATAAAGGAGATAAAGATGGATAACGAATACGATTTTGAAAAAAGAGAAAGAAGAACGAAAAAGGTAAGCAGAGTAATAGGAATAATTTTTACCGTAGTTCTTGTTACATTTATCTGCGCGCTTCTTTTCAGGATATGTCAATCGGACTATAAAGGGCTAAAAGGCACGTATATAACGGACAATTTCAAGGAGGCGTACGCCAACAGTACGGACGTGCGTACCCATGCGGTAAACGATACATTTTCGGAAAACGGAGCGGTTTACGCATACTCGCTCGTCTATATTCCCGAATCGGGATATATGCAGTTTACTGTGAGATATAATACAAGACATATAGATGAAGTCATAGCCGCTCATCCAGACTTCAGCTTTGATAAAATACACTACACCCTTACAAGCGAGGACGGCACTACTTACGAGCCTGTCGTTGTCGCCGATGAAAGCAAATATAATTACCGTTATTTCAAACTGGAGTTTACCGGCGTTGACTTTTCAAGCAAGGAACTCTCTGTAAATATGATACTCGACGGCCTTGACTTTGACGGCGGGACCCTTGTGATTCACCGTTCAAGCGAAACATATATAGAGTACGAGTTTTCAAAGAGCGAATGGGCATCACTTAACTGAAAATATCAAAAAATGCCTCGGAGTGTCCGATTTTTGCGGATATCCGAGGCTTTTTTCGGAGTATGAAGAGGTGCAAAACGTGAAAAAATACGTCCGTACGTCGCGTATTTTTGTATAAGTGCATATTTACAAAAAATATAAATTGTGATACAATATTACGGTAAGTCAAAAAGGGGGGATCGCTGTGGAAAACGGAGTTTTTAACTTGAAAAGCGCATATAAGCCTACGGGAGATCAGCCCGAGGCAATAGAAAAACTTTCCGAGGGTATTATAAGAGGCGACAAAATGCAGACTCTGCTCGGCGTAACGGGCTCGGGCAAGACGTTTACAATGGCAAACGTTATAGCAAAAACGGGCAGACCCACCCTTATTCTCGAGCCGAATAAAACGCTGGCAGCTCAGGTATGCTCCGAGATGAGAGAACTTTTTCCCGACAATGCGGTCGAGTATTTTGTGTCCTACTACGATTATTATCAGCCGGAGGCATATATACCCGGTAAGGATATGTACATCGAAAAGGACGCTATGATAAACGACGAAATAGACAAACTTCGCCACAGCGCCACAAGCTCGCTTTTTGAGCGCAGGGATGTCATAATAGTGGCGAGCGTGTCGTGCATTTACTCTCTCGGCGACCCGAACGAGTATCATAAAATGGTCATAGGACTGCGTGAGGGCGCACCGATGAGCAGGGACGCGCTTGTTAAGCGCCTTGTCGGTATGAACTATGAGCGCAACGATATAAATTTTGTCCGTAACAAATTCAGAATACGCGGGGACGTGGTTGAAATTTTCCCGTCGTCGTCTTCGGATAAGGCGATAAGGGTAGAGTTTTTCGGCGACGAAATAGACCGTATAAGCGAGATAAATACGTTGACGGGCGAGGTTTTGAGAACTCTTTCCTACTGCGCAATATTCCCCGCCAACCACTATATTGTTTCCGACGATAAAAGAGAAAAAGCGCTTAAGAAAATTTACGAAGAAATGGAGGAACGTGTCGCTTATTTTAAAGCAAACGATAAACTCCTCGAGGCACAGAGAATAGAGGAAAGGACGAAATACGACATCGAAATGCTCCGCGAAATAGGTTTCTGCTCGGGCATTGAAAACTATTCACGAGTCCTGTCGGGCAGAGAGCCGGGCTCAACGCCTTATACCTTGCTCGACTATTTCCCCGACGACTATATAATGTTCATAGATGAAAGCCACGTAACCGTTCCGCAGATAAGGGGAATGAGTGGCGGCGACCTTGCAAGAAAGAAAAATCTTGTCGATTACGGTTTCAGGCTCCCCTCGGCATACGATAACCGCCCGTTGTACTTTGAAGAATTTCTGTCAAAAGTGAACCAGACGATATTTGTTTCGGCAACTCCGGGCGAGTTTTAAGAAGCAAACTCCGTATCGGTTGTGGAG
>CAMETB010000030.1 GCA_945936265.1 uncultured Clostridia bacterium | reverse complement strand
GGATTCGAACCCTCGACCTACCGGTTCGTAGCCGGGCACTCTATCCGCTGAGCTACAGGCGCATTGATTTTTTACGCATATGATATAATATCATAATCGTATGCGGTTGTCAAGTCTTTTTGATAAAAAAATCAACTATGAAAAATTTGCGTCCGTCACACATAATAATCGGGCTTCTGTATACCTGAAAATGTGTGACGGACTTCATTATTCGTTGTTTTTTTCCTTGCTTTTGCGAAAATCTTTCGGATTTGGCAGCTGTGAAAAGATTATACCGACGAACATAAGAGCAGAGCCTAAAACTATTATGGGGGCGGGCAGGGTGCGCTTTACTATGCACTTCGCAACGGCGGCGAAAAGCCCCTCGGTAGAGAACAGAAGCGCCGCAACGGACGGTGGCGTGTTCTTCTGACCGAACATCTGGCACGTATAGGCAACTCCCGTTGACATAATTCCGCAGTAGAGTATAGGATAAATCGTTGCTACAACGCCTTCCCACGTGATGTGACCGAATATAAGACCGAAAATTATATTGAGAACGGCGACGGTCATAAACTGCACAGAGGAATACTTAAGCGGACTTACCTTGCCTATAAACTTATCCACTATTATAATGTGGCCGGTGTAGAAAAACGAACTTACAAGCACAAGCGCGTCGCCCGGCTTTATGGTGAATACGGAGTTTTCCATACAGAGAAAATAAAGTCCGACTATGGCAAACACCATACCTACCCAGACAAACGGAGAAACCTTTTGCTTAAAGATGATAAACGACACTATCGGAACGAAAATGAGGTACATACCGGTTATAAATCCGGCTGTTTCGGCACTTTGGGTAAGCTGTATTCCGAATTGTTGAAATGCGGTTGCGGCAAAGAGGAAGCAACCCGTTATCATTCCGTATATAACCGTGTTTTTGATCTTCTTTTTGTCTATATTCTTTTCACGTTCAAAAAGCAGAATAACGGGAATAAGTGATAATGAGCCTACGGCAAATCTTATTCCGTTAAAGAAAAATGCGTCGATAAGTTGCGAGTTCTCGGGACTAGACGCTATTTCCTGCGCGGAGAACGCAAAACCCCATATTATCGCCGTCAAAAGACACAGAGAGGCGGATGCGAATTTCTTTTTCATAAAAAACCTTCCAAGTAAAAGCGCGATTTTATAATTACAGTACGATGATAGTATCCGTAAAAATAAAGAAATATATTCCGTATATCAAATTACTCAAATTATAACCCCGCGTTGCCGAAAGATCAAGATTAAAAATAAAAAATATTGCGGTTTTTGACAATAATATTAAATTAAAAGTTGCCGACTGCGTTTTCTGAGGCGGCAACTTTCTATTCTTCTGAATACAACTCATCATATTGCCAAGTAATCGGATTGTTTTCAATGTACCGAGCAACTTCCTCATAGTCATCGCGGTTTCGTATGACGTGTTCATAAAATGAAGTTTGAAACAACTTTTTTATGGGCTTTAATTTTTTACATTTTTTCGTTGTCAATGATTTATATGCGCATACGACATCCATCACGGTAGGGCGGGGGCTTGCTCCCGCCGCCTCTCCATTTATGATAAAAACGATATGTATATGGTTGGGCATAATGACGTACTTATCTACGCTCACGTCGGGATAACGACTGTTTATAAGCATTAACTCGTCATTTGCGATTTTACCGTATTCCGTAAGCTCTATTTCGGCGGGAGCAAGCCCCCGCCCTACGACTTTTGATAACAAGCTCCGTCTGTTATGCGTACATATTGTAACAAAATACGCGCCCGCGGAACTATAATCATAATTATTCAAACGCGGGTGCTTTCTTTTTGGCAAATCGTTTTTCATATATCACCGTAGTTGCAAATTACCGTTGTTCAGAGTGGTTTTTTGGATATTTGAGAGTTGTTGCGGGGGTATTTTTTGTCGGTGGGTTTTATTTTTTCTATTATGACAAGAGTGCGGCTTATTGTTTCTTTGCCGTTTGTCAGGGAATAGCTTATCTCGTCCTTTACTCTGCCGCCGAGGAGTTCTATTGCATTTTTTGCGTTTTCAAGTTCCTCTCTTGCACCGAGCGATTTCATAGCGATAAACACTCCACCGACTTTTACAAGGGGGAGGCAAAGCTCCGATATAAGATTGAGTTTTCCGACGGCACGCGAGGTTACAACGTCAAATTTCTCACGGTAAGATGTATCTTTTCCCATCTCCTCGGCTCTCAAGCTCGCCACGGCAAGATTTTTAAGTCCTATATCACTTGCCATTCTCTTTACGCAGTCAACCTTTTTCTTTACGCTGTCAACCGCTAAAACGGACACGTCCCCGCGCAAAACTGCTATCACAAGGGAAGGAAAACCGCCGCCGCAACCGATATCGCACACCGACGCGCCGTCACTTATAAACGGCACAACCGACGCCGAATCGCAAAAATGTTTGAGAATTATGCCGTCCTCGTCGGAAACGGCGGTGAGATTGGATATACTGTTTTCCTCGACAAGACGATTGGCGAGTTTTTCTAAAATTTCAGCACGAGGAGTGTCGATAATTCCTTTTGTCGCCTCGTTTTTGTCTGCCACTTTGAGCAGTTTTGAGACAAAATCCGTCATTTAAAATACTCCGTTCCGGTTTAATAAAGTGGGTCTGCACCTATTTCTTTAAGTATCTTTTTTGCTATTATCATACTGCCTACCCAGTTCGGATGGACTCTGTCCCACGAAATGTAAGCGGGGTAGCGGTATTTAAGATGCTCGTCAAAGTCGCTTTGAAGATCTATATAGCCAACCTCTTTTTCCTTTGCGACTTCTTTTGCTATGGCGGCATACTCAACCATCATTTTTTTCATGGCGTCATCGTTGTTTGACTCCATATAGAACGGGCCCATAATGAACATACCCTTTACATTCGGTTTTGTCCTTGCAACCATTTCTTCGAGATTTTTTCTGTATTCCTCGGGGGTATTGTCGTTAAAATGCTGTGCGGTTTCGTCAAAATGACGCCATACATCGTTTGCGCCTATCATGACGAAAACCCAGTCGGGATTCAGATCAACCACGTCGTGCTGCCAGTTTTCAAGAAGATTTTTGCTTGTTGCTCCGCTTGTTCCCGTATTTATTATGTGGAAAAACTTATCGGGATAGATTGTGCAAAGTGCGCTGTCAACTACCCTTACATATCCGTTGCCGACCCCCTCCCAAAGTCCTTCGCCATACGGGCGTTTTCTTCCCGCGTCCGTTGTGGAGTCTCCTGTGAAAACTATTCTGTCCTTGTTTTGAAAAATCATTTTTATTCCTCCGATTTTAAGTGCAAAAAACTGTGTACGTGTCGCTTATTGCAATAAAATTTTACTGTTTTTTCTTCGGTGCGACCTTTTTCTTTACCGAAAAACCGAATTTGCCTATTCGCTCTCCGAGTTTATAATATTCTCCGTGGGCAAACGCCGCAAGGTGCGCCCTGTTTATGCAAAGTCTGCCGTTTTCAATAAGAGTTTCATCGACATTTACGGCGACTATGTCGGCAAGAAACATATCATGAGTGCCAAGCGGGATAATGTCTGAAACTTTGCATTCTATAGATATGGGGCATTCTGCTATCATGGGAGCGTCTACCTTTGACGCTTTTTCCTTTGTAAAAGCGCATTTTTTAAATTTATCGACACATCTGCCCGTGTACATACCGCAAAAGTCTGCTTTCTTTGCAAGCGATGACGGGGTAAGATTTATTACAAATTCGCCCGACGCGCCGATAATCTCGTGAGAATATCTCTCGGGGCGCAGAGAAATATATGTTTTTGGCGGGGAAGTGTTGATAATTCCGCACCACGCAACTGTTATTATGTTTGATTTTTCCATACTGCCAGACGATACCATAACTGCAGGCAGAGGGGCGAGCAGAGTGCCGCCTTTCCAACTTATCTTACTCAATGTTTTCTCCCCGGGCACCGTTTTCACGGGTGCTTATATTGTAGATTTTAAGCCCTTCCGATTCGGCATAGCGCAGTGTCTGCGCCGTTCCCGAGCGGAGTTTTTCACCGTTAAAATACGCTATGCAGAATGAGCTTGCGTCAACCATCCTGTAATTTCGCTCTTTCATACAGCCGTTGAAATAATCGAACTCCGGCATATCGACAAAGTCTGCCGCCGAAAGAAGTTTTTTATATTTTGCTTTTTCGGACGTATTCCACTTTTCCGACTGATTTTTACACGGCGCGTAAATGAACAGTTTTATGCCCGGATGGTTTTTCTTCGACAGGATAACCTCCTCGGCGGCGACGGTATCAAATCCGAGCGCACCGCCGGAAATAAATGTGTCAATGCCCATATCGATCAGTTTTTCTATCCGGGATTTCAGCCTCTCCCTTGAAAAATCATTTCCTAAAACACGGTGACCGGTAAAGCAACAGGTCGTTTCTCTTGACATAAAGTCCTCCATACATTTCTTTTCTCGTATATTGTATCACAACGGCAATATTTTTTCAACAGTCCTGAAATTTTTTGTGCGACTTTTTATCGTATTTAAAATTGTGAACCGATTGTGAATTTAAGAATAAATTATGTTAAATTCTATTTACTTTTTAATCAATATGTGATACAATGAAAAAAATTTTGGGTTTTATGTCTGCATGTGTGTGCGGAACAGAAAATCGTGTTGTTTGCGAGGTGAAAAAATGGGAACAAATCTGTTGATTTTAGCCGAAGCCGGAGCAGGGGCGGCAAGGGAATACCCGAACGTCCTGTTCGTCTGCGCAATGGGAGTTGGCGTTGTCTTCATCGGTCTTGCGTGCATTATCGGTCTTGTTGAGCTTATGAACTTTTTGTGTGGTAAGTTTGCAAAGCCGCAAAAGAGCGCACCTGCCGTGGCTGACGTACAGCCTGCCGTACCGAGTGAAATTCCCGACAGACAGGAAATCATAGCGGCGGTATGCGCCGCAATAGCAGAGGAAAACGGCACCGATATTTCGGCGATCCGCGTCCTCTCGTTCAAAGAGATTAAATAATGAAGGAGATAAATGAAAATGAAAGCTTACAAGGTTAACGTAAACGGTAAGGTTTACGAAATCACACTCGAGGTAATAGACAAGGACGACATAAAGGCTCCCGCCGCAAAGGAAGAGCCAAAGGCACAATCTCCGGCAGCACCGGCAGCGCCTGCACCCGCAGGAGCAAAGACAATTAACGCTCCTATGCCCGGCAATATACTTAAGGTAAATGTTAAAGCAGGTCAGAGCGTTAAGAAGGGCGACGTCCTTATGATACTCGAGGCTATGAAGATGGAAAATGAAATAATGGCTCCCGCAGACGCCGTAATTTCTTCCGTTTCCGTTTCGGCAGGTTCAACCGTTGAGGCAGGCGCCGTTCTTTGCACTCTCGCTTGAGGAGGCAATTTTAATGGACGGAATAATAAACTTCCTTAAACAAACGGGCGTTTATAAATTCTTTGATGGCACAAGCGGAGATTGGCGCAATCTTATTATGATAGGTATTGCGTGCTTTCTCATCTTTCTTGCCATAAAGAAAAAATTCGAGCCGTTGCTCCTTTTGCCTATCGCAATAGGAATGCTTCTTACAAATCTTCCGGGTGCGGAAATCTTCCACGAGGCACTCTTTGAAGATGGCTATGTTCACTGGGAACTCTTTGCTCACAATACGCCGGAAGCGATAACTGCAGGACTTCTTGATATCCTTTATCTCGGGGTAAAACTCGGAATTTATCCTTGCCTTATCTTTATAGGCGTTGGTGCCATGACGGACTTCGGACCTCTCCTTGCAAATCCGAAGAGCCTTATCCTCGGCGCCGCCGCACAGATAGGTATATTCGCTACATATGCAGGCGCAATAGCACTCGGATTTTTGCCTCCCGAGGCCGCTTCCATAGGAATTATAGGAGGGGCGGACGGACCTACGGCAATATTCGTTACCGCAATGCTGGCACCGTCACTTCTCGGACCGATAGCCGTTGCCGCATATTCATATATGGCGCTTGTACCTGTTATCCAGCCGCCTATTATGAAGGCGCTTACAACAAAGAAAGAGCGCGCGATAGTTATGACGGCGCTCCGCCCTGTCACAAAGACACAAAAAATACTTTTCCCGATAGTCGTTACGGTGTTCGTTGCGCTTATCGTTCCGTCGGCAGTTCCGCTTGTAGGCTCGCTTATGTTCGGTAACCTCCTTAAAGAGTGCGGAGTTACGGAGCGCCTTTCAAAGACGGTGCAGAACGAACTTATGAACATAGTTACGATATTCCTCGGAATTTCCGTAGGTGCTACGGCAACCGCACAGACATTTTTAAGTTTCAAAACGATAAAGATAATACTTCTCGGAGTTGTTGCATTCGGAATAGCAACGGCAAGCGGCGTTCTTATCGCAAAACTTATGAACCTTTTCTTGCCCGAGGGAAAGAAGATAAATCCGCTTATCGGCTCTGCGGGCGTTTCCGCCGTTCCTATGGCGGCGCGTGTTTCGCAAAAGGTCGGTCAGGAGGAAAACCCCGGCAACTTCCTGCTTATGCACGCTATGGGACCGAACGTTGCGGGAGTTATCGGCTCGGCTATTGCCGCAGGTGTGCTTATCGCACTCCTCGGTTAAGTGAGGTATGATTATGGCAAAAAAAGTTTTAATTACAGATACTATACTTCGTGACGCTCATCAGTCGCAGGCGGCGACGAGAATGAAGCTCTCCGACATGCTCCCAGCCTGCGAGGCTCTTGACAAGGTCGGATACTGGTCGCTCGAATGTTGGGGCGGCGCAACCTTTGACGCTTGCATGCGCTTTCTCGGTGAGGACCCGTGGGACAGACTCCGCGCGCTTCGCCGCGCTATGCCGAACACAAGGCTCCAGATGCTCCTTCGCGGGCAGAATCTGCTCGGCTACAAGCACTATGCCGACGACGTTGTCGATGAGTTCGTAAAGAAATCCATTGAAAACGGAATAGACGTCGTCCGTATTTTCGACGCGCTCAACGACCCGAGAAATATGGAAACGGCTATGCACGCCGTAAAGAAATACGGCGGACATTGCGAGGCGGCGATAAGTTATACCGTCAGCCCCGTTCACAACGAAGAATATTTCGTAAATCTCGCAAAACAACTTGAAAATATGGGTGCGGACACCATATGTATAAAGGATATGGCAAATCTCCTTTTGCCCTACGACGCATACTCGCTCGTAAAGGCTCTTAAAAAGGAACTTAAAGTGCCCGTTCATCTCCACACCCACAACACGACGGGTACGGGAGATATGACGTACCTTATGGCAATACAGGCAGGCGTTGATATAATAGATACCGCGCTCTCGCCGTTTGCAAACGGAACGTCACAGCCCTCGACCGAGGCAATAGTGGCAACTCTTAAGGGCACCGAGTACGACACGGGAATAAAGCTTGAGGATTTAAGCGATATTGCCGCACATTTCAGAAAGGTTGCAAACAGACTTAAGAGCGAGGGTATTCTTGACCCGAAGGTTCTGAGCGTTGACCCGAACACCTTGCTTTATCAGGTTCCGGGCGGAATGCTCTCAAACCTTATATCGCAACTTAAACAGGCAAAAGCCGAGGATAAGTATTACGAGGTTCTTTCCGAAGTTCCGAGAGTACGTAAAGATTTCGGTTATCCTCCGCTTGTTACTCCTACCAGCCAGATTGTCGGCAGCCAGGCGGTATTAAACGTCCTTTCGGGCGAGAGATACAAGATGGTAACCAAGGAGTCCAAGGGACTTTTAAGAGGCGAGTACGGAAAACTCCCGGGTGAGATAAACAAGGAAGTACAAAAAAAGGCTATCGGCGACGCGGAGGTAATAACCTGCCGCCCGGCAGACCTGATAGCGCCCGAGCTTGACAAGTACCGTGAGGAAGCAAAGGGACTTGCAAAGAGCGAGGAGGACGTTTTGAGTTACGCGCTTTTCCCGCAGGTTGCAACCAAATTCCTTACCGAGAGGGATAAGCCGAAGGAAGACCCGAATGCCGAAAGAGTCCTTTACGTTGAGGATCTCTCAGAATAAAATATCGATTTAAACGGGGCTGCTTTCTTCGGGCATAACCGAACAAAAAAGGATAGGGGTATTATAAAAGGTACCTCTATCTTTAATTTTAACCGTCTTTAATGAATTTAAGGTTAAAAACTGCGTTTTTCTCACTTGTTCAGATATTTTTGTTCTATCTTCGTTCGCTCCCTCTCGGTGTATGCGTATACACCTTCGGGTCGCGAGCAAAGATTTCTGCTCCGGATCAAGCGAGCCCCCAAGCTGCTTTCTTCGGGCATAACCGAACAAAAAAGGATAGGGGTATTACAAAAGGTACCTCTATCTTTAATTTTAACTGTCTTTAATGAATTTAAGGTTAAAAACTGCGTTTTTCTCACTTGTTCAGATATTTTTGTTCTATCTTCGTTCGCTCCCTCTCGGAGTATGCGTATACACCTTAGGGTCGCGAGCAAAGATTTCTGCTCCGGATCAAGCGAGCCCTTTTTTAGTTTCATAAATCCGACATTAAAATTCCTTCTTAAGTAATCAACGCTTTGCAAGTTGTATATAATGTATAAAAAAGAGCTTTTAAAAAAAATTTATTGTACATATTGACAAACAGAATAATTCATGATAAAATGTCTATGTAAAAGTTTTTTAAAACACAAAAAACAACTCACAAAGGAGAAATTCAATGAAGAACAAGAGGAACATTTTGAAGAGAGCAATTATTCCGATACTCGTTCTGGCATTGTGCCTTGTGTCATCTGTTGCCGCATCGGCTGCCGACAGTTACATAGAGGGACAAAAGTACACTTATAACGGTACGGAATATACTGCCGAAAGACCGGCAGGTGCAACCGTGACGACGCACGTTTATTACGTCGGCGGTGCAAGCGGAAGCAACACAAACAACGGCTTAACGAGGGGAACGCCTTTTGCAACGATAGCAGGCGCCGTAACGTATGCACAGAGCCTGGGATATCTCAGCGACGTTGACTATACCGCAGCCGAGCTTCACGAGGTAAAGCTCGTACTTGTGGGTAATACTACCGAGACTACGATTTGTCCGCAGATAAAGGGTGGCATTCTAACGATAGTGCCCGACGACGGAGTTGACGCTACCGTAACGATAGGAACATCAACCACTACTGTAAGTGGCACCTTCTTCCTTATGAAGCCTGACTCAAAGAGTACCGGCAAGTACATGGAATTGAACCTTGGCGCTATGGGTATGAACGGCACCATAACCTTTGACGGAACGTACTACAATATAAATGCAGGTAACAAAGATGGTACCTGGGGCGGCTTTGTCCGCATAGGCGACGAGAGCTATACCGACGTTGCGATTGCAAATATGTATGACGGAATAACCGTAGAGAACATAGGCTACGACGAGACAACAGGTACTGTTATAAAAGCGAATGTCGGTCATGCGATTCAGATTGACTGCGGTACTTTCAATATGTACGGTGGAAAGTTCACGCAAAATGCATGCAGTACGATAATCGGTTCGTATGGGCGTTCCGGAGCGGGAGCGTATATTCACGGCGGTGAAATCACGAACAACAATGCCGCTCCTCTTAATACGTATAAAACTTCCAATGCAAAGATCGTCGTTTATGACTGCTTTATAGACAATAATGTCGCCGGCGGGTGGGGCGCAATAGACTGCTCAGCTGACGGAAGTACTATGATAATATACGGCGGAACTATCTCCAATAATATAGGAACCGATAAAAGGAAACAAATATGTGCAAACGGAAACTTCTATATTTCAGATAGCGTTATAATAGATAACGGAGTGTGCAATACGCTTGACGGCAGGGAGTTAACCGTTGGCGGAACATATGAATGTAACAACCATTTCGATATGGTATCAACCGTTATTTACGCAAAAGACGGTTCTGCCCTTGCATACGGATATTGCAGCAGCAAGGCAACATATTTTAAAAACGGAGATACGATAGAAAACTTTGACGGTTGCAACATAGCGGTATCTTCAAGCGACTATGTTTATTCGGAAAAGAACACAACATCCTGCTTATATCGTATTTCGGGCATATCGAGTATAGATATATCCGAATCCATGGCGAGTGCAGTTTATTACTTCAGCGGAGAGATGACTCACAATTATGTTCTTACCGAAGTGCAGTTACCTACAGACACAACGGATGGGTATTACAGATATACCTGCTCGGACTGCGGTAACACTTATGATGAGATTATAGAATCGACGGGCTGTGAACATAATTTTGTCAGCACGGATGTTCCCGTGACCTGTACGACCGACGGATATACTCTTCATAAGTGCAGTATATGTAACCTTGAAGTAAGATCAGATATTATACCTCAACTCGGCCATGATTATATTGTCGACGATGTAAAGGCAACATGCCTTGCAGCGGGATACAAGGATGTAACATGCTCAAGGTGTGATTACCATGATCACGAGGATTACGCAAAACTTGAACATGCATATACCCTTGAAAAGACATACCCGTCTCTTCTTTACCGTTGCGTAAACGGATGTAACCAGAAAACCGAAAAGACATATATATCTTATCACAAGGATCTTACCAACTGGTCGAGCGACGCCGCAAAGGATTTTACCTTGGTAGACAACAATGTCGTCAGATATACCACCGAGGTTACAATCGGTCAGACCATAACGGTAGGTCAGACTCTTGAAGGAGAGGATATTAAGCACCAGAACGACAGCGGAAACAAGAAGTTCTTTGGCTGGTATACCGACCAGGGCGAGGTATTCGAGTACGGTGATGAGATAACCATAGAGGGCAACATGGTATTCTACGAGGCGTACGGATACGAGGTTGACAGCAGTAACTATAGGAACTATAGAGGCTGGGTATTTTTAAGGCTTACATCTGATATTGAGCCTACTTCACCTCTCGGTTTTGACCAGAACGGAGGAGTTGGCGTTATAGACTTAAACGGACATAATATAACCTTCAAGAGCGAAGAGGAAGGAAAACAGTATAACAAAAGAGCATTTGACAACGACCGCCACGGAGTTATACTCGTAGGCGAAGGAGTGATAACGCATAATTCCTCCAACACAGCCAGGGGTGGGGAATTTATGAAGACACACTTCCACGGTTACGGCGACGGCGACAAAAATAAGCTTGTCCACACGCTTTGGATAGGCAAAAACGTAACGGTTAATACGACGGGAACACTGTTTTTCTACGATAACCAGGGTAGGACAACACCGATAATAAAGATAGCCGGAACGATAAATGCAAAATCTATTTGTGACGTAACACCGGGCTCAGGTGCAACGGTTGAAATTTATCCGAGTGCAAATATTACCCTTACCGACAACACAAAGTTTTCAAGCACTTCAAGCACACCTGTACAGGTAAATATCTATGGCGGTAATATAAATTTCCCCGACGGAATAGAGGATATGGAAGCTTATCTGGCACCTTCCGAAAAACTTTATAAGTATCAGATATCCGGCGGTACGTTTAATGTTGCAATACCCGAAAAATTCGTATATTCGGAAAACGAGCTTTTCCATAACGACACTATTGACCCGAGATACTTTGTCATAATGAAATGCCCTGACGGAACGCATACATTTGCAAAGTATTCCGATGAGACTGTATGTGCGCAATATAAATGTTCGTGTGGCGTTTCAATAGGCGGGCATATCGGGCACGTATTCGGTAGCATTGTAACTTCTATATCGTATCCTAACGGATTCGGCAATTTCGGTGACAACAAGTGCCTGTGTACCGTATGTCAACTCTGGGAAGACACCGAAGCGGGAGTTGCAGAGCCGATATTCAGGCCTCTCGGCTATTCTGCAGGCAGCGCCAACACCGCAATTTACGGCGGATTTTATGTAAATCTTGACGCATTGAACGCATATAATTCTTATCTTGAAGAAGGTAAAGAGTTAAAATACGGTATAATAGTATCGAATGTAACGGGACTTACTTCTCTCACAATAGGCGACGGTACTATTGACAATGCAAAATCCGTAATGGCGGAGATAAAAGACCATACGCTTAACCGTATAGGAATAGCGATAAACGGACTTGATCCGACCGTTGCAAACCATGTAAACCTTCAGATAGTAATAAGCGTATATGTAATAGACGAAAACGATGACATAACCTTTGTTCAGAAGGACGGAGCCATGGACGGAAGTTACTACACCTCGGGCATTACGGTAAACGAAACCGAAAACGCCCTCGGAGCAATTACGCTTAAACAGATGGCATATCTCTCAAACGGAGTAACACTTGAGCCGGCACAGCCGCCCAAAGAGGAAGAGGCAGCATAACAGCGAACATGCATTAACTTAAAAAGCAGAGCGATTTTCGCTCTGCTTTTTTTGTTAAAAATTTGTAGGGACCGGGTCCTCGACGGTCCGTTTAAAAGAAATGAATAATGAAAAATAAATAATGAATAATCGTGTCTTGTAGGGAC
>CAMETB010000029.1 GCA_945936265.1 uncultured Clostridia bacterium | reverse complement strand
CTGCAGCTTCCATACCTCTTGCAACCGCACCCTGTACATATCCTTCCCTTACGGTAGGATCGCCGAGCATAGCGCCCTGGTTACGCATATTGATAAGCTTTTTCGATTCTTCGTCGTAAGAAACCGACGCAATTCCGACCGCCTGAATCTCCATACCGCGCATTTCACGCCAGCTCTCGTCGAGCTCGTTGGCCATGTACTTTGAGAGTTCGCGGGATTTTGAAACAACGTGAGAAATTCTTATATTATCCGCGGACATCTGGTTCATGGCGGCGGTAAGAGCCTCCATAAATTCGGAGAGATACTGCTCGTTTATATCGTTGATATCAACTCTCGATACGTTCCTTGCAACGACCTCCGCATAGAATTTAAGCGGGTTTACGATTTTTATCGAATATGTACCGAACGCACGGAGGAACAGCTCCGCATTGTAGAAGTTATCGAAATAGTTGACGGGAGTTTTTGTACCGAACTTTATGCCCTTTATCTCCTGCGTGTTTATAAAGAATACCTTCTGCTTTGCAGAGGGAACTCCGCCGTATTTTATCCTCGAGAACATTTCGCCGAGAGTTGCGCCGAACTGACCGTTAAAGAGAGAGGGCGCAGATTTTGAGTCGACCTTGTAATAACCCGGCTCTGCCGTGTAGTCAACAACCTTTCCTCCGTCAACGAGGAGCATAAACTGATTGTCGTAAACGTGGACTATCGAGCCGTCGCTTATAAAGTCCTCCGTTCCTTTTCTGTTCGAGGATCTTCTGTCGTTTCTGCGCACGGTAATACCGCTTGTAAACACGGTGGTGTCGCTCATGTTGTCCGCTTCGAGTACCTCGAGCCACTGATCCGCAAGTCCGCCGCCGACGGCGCCTGCAATAGCCTTAATAAGTCCCATAATTGTTTCCCTTTCAATTTATGATTTTTTTATTTATCAATGGTAATTTTTTCGGAGTCTTCTTCCACACCGTCGGATACTGATTTGTCATCCTCCGGCGGGGTTGCCTCTTTCAGAAGACTGCCTGCCGCTTCCGAAACCTGTGACATAAGCTGTTCGGAATAAGATTCGAGCTGTGTGCCGATGTCGCACGACACAAGAAAAAGCGAAAGCAAAATAAGCGCCGACGCAATTATTTTTTTCATATGTAATCTTCACCTCACTGTGATATACACTATAATTTTATCATTATAAATTTGATTTGTCAATAGTTTTGATAAAACGCTTGAAAAATGTAATGCGAAATTTTTGATAAAACGCTTGAAAAATGTAATGCGAAATGTTAGAATATATGAGAATTAACTTTCCGGAGGATAAAAGGCTATGGAAAAAGTAAACGTCGGTTTTATAGGACTCGGGTGCCGCGGGGGCGGTCTTATGGGAACAATCATTGATTTTTACGACGTAAACATAACCGCAGTTTGCGATAAATACGAAGACAGAGTAGAGGAAAAGTCTGAATTTGTAAAGGAGAAAAAGGGCGTTTTGCCGTTTGGTACTACCGATTATAGAGAGGTACTCGCAAGAGAGGATGTTGACGCCGTTATTATCGCTACCGACTGGGAACTCCACATACCGATAGCGGTTGACGCCATGAGAGCGGGCAAGGCGGTTGCGCTTGAAGTGGGTGGAGCATATTCCACAGAGGACTGCTTTGACCTCGTTAAAACCTGGGAGGACACGAAGGTTCCGTTTATGTTCCTTGAAAACTGTTGCTATAACCGTGAGGAACTGCTCGCCACCGCAATGGTAAGACGGGGTATGCTCGGCAAAATAGTCCATTGCCACGGTGCCTACGCGCACGATTTGAGAGGCGAGGTAACACACGGCAAGGAGAACCGCCATTACAGGCTCCGCAATTATCTTGGGCGCAACTGTGAAAACTATCCCACGCATGAGTTAGGGCCCATAGCAAAGGTACTCGATATAAACAGGGGCAACAGAATGGTGTCGCTCGTTTCGGTTGCCTCCGGCTCATTCGGACTTGAACGGTACGTAAACGATAACAAAGATACGATAAACCCGGAGTTGATAGGCGCAAAATTTATGCAGGGAGACATTGTAAATACGATAATCACCTGCGCAGGCGGCGAGACAATTACATTAAGACTCGACACGACCTTACCGCGCTTTTACAACCGTGAATTTACCGTCCACGGAACAAAGGGACTTTACGAGCAGAGCGCAAATACGGTGTTCTTTGACGGCGACCCCGAAAAGTATTGGATAAGCGCGGATTACATAAAGGAAAACATAAATAATGCCGACAAGTATGCGTATTTGCTCCCGCCTGCGTGGCAAAACATAACGAAAGAGATGCTCGATTCGGGGCACGGCGGAATGGATTATCTTGAACTGCGCGATTTTATTGACAGACTTAAAAACGGAGACGATATGCCGATAGATGTATATGATGCGGCATCCTGGATGTGTATATCGTGCCTGAGTGAACAGTCAATAAGAGAGGGCGGAGCACCCGTCGGGATACCCGATTTTACAAACGGAGAGTGGAAAAACAGACACTCCCTCGACGTTTATGACCTGTTATAAATAAAACGGATAAATTAAACCGACTTGCAATGCCCGAGGGAAAAGCGTTTTTGCGACACTCCCACGGGCATTTTTACATTCCGACATTCAGAAAGTGGAAAAATGTGCAAAGTGACAATTTTCTTCACATTTATTTAATAATGTTTGACATTCTTCTGTATTGACAATCGGGCTTGTAAATGGTAAAATAGCATTACAATACGTATTTCGGAGGTTCATTTGATGGACAGCGATAAAATTTTGGAATTAAAGAAAAAAGCCGCCGATATAAGAATGGGCATTATCGACGAGGTATATAATGCAAAATCCGGTCACCCGGGCGGCGCACTTTCGTCTGCAGACATAATGGCTTGCCTCTATTTTTCGGAACTCAGGATAGATCCGAGAACACCAAAAAATCCCGACAGAGACAGGTTTGTTCTCTCAAAGGGTCATTCTTGTCCGGCTCTTTATGCCGCACTTGCGTTGAAGGGATATTTTGACATTGAAGAACTTAAAAAATTCAGGCATCTCGGTTCTTTTATGCAGGGACACCCCGACATGAAGACTGCAAACGGCGTCGATATGTCGTCGGGCTCGCTCGGTCAGGGCATTTCCGCCGCATGCGGAATGGCACTCTCCGCTAAGATAGATAAGAAGGATTACCGTACTTACGCTCTTCTGGGCGACGGTGAGAGCGAGGAAGGACAGGTATGGGAGGCAACCATGTTTGCCGCTCATTACAAACTTGATAACCTTTGCCTTATAATTGACAATAACGGTCTTCAGATAGACGGCAGAGTAAAGGATGTTATGAATGTTATGCCGTATCCTTCGAAATTCAAGGCTTTCGGATGGCATGTTATATCGATAGACGGGCACAACATAGAAGAGATACTTGCCGCATTTGACGAGGCAAAGACGGTAAAGGGCAAGCCCACCGTAATAATTGCTAAAACCATAAAAGGCAAGGGAGTTTCGTTTATGGAAGACCGCGCAGAGTGGCATGGCAAGGCTCCGAACGACGAGCAATACAAGATTGCAATGTCGGAACTCAAAGAGTACAGAAGAAGTTTGGATAAGGAGTAATTGATATGGCTGATAAGATAGCAACAAGGGAAGCATACGGAAATGCGCTTGCCGAATTCGGATCTTTGTATCCCGACGTAGTCGTTCTGGACGCGGATCTTGCCGCGGCGACGAAAACGTGTATTTTCAAAAACAAATTTCCTGACAGATTTTTCGATTGCGGAATAGCCGAGAATAACATGGTAGGCGTTGCGGCAGGACTTGCCACAACGGGTAAAATACCGTTTGTAAGCACCTTTGCAATGTTTGCGGCAGGCAGGAGCTTTGAACAGGTAAGAAACTCGGTGGGATATCCTCACCTGAATGTTAAAATAGCCGCAACTCATGCCGGTATAACCGTAGGAGAAGACGGTGCAACTCACCAATGCAATGAAGACCTTGCGCTTATGAGAACGATACCGGGAATGACTGTTATAAATCCTTCTGATGCCATTGAGGCAAGAGCGGCAGTCGAGGCGGCGATAAAATACGAGGGACCTGTATATATGCGTTTCGGCAGATACCCCGTTTCCATAATAAACGACACTCCCGATTATAAATTCGAAATCGGTAAAGCCATAAAGATGGCAGACGGCTCCGATGTTACGATAGTCGCAACAGGTATGATGGTTGAACAGGCTCTTATAGCAAGAGAACTTTTAATGGCTGACGGAATATCCGCGGCTGTTGTAAACATGCACACAATAAAGCCGATAGACAAAGATATGCTAATCGCGCAGGCACAGCAGACGGGCGCAATAGTTACCTCCGAGGAACATAACATAATAGGAGGGCTCGGCGCGGCAGTTGCGGAAACGCTTTCCGAGATATGCCCCGTGCCTGTGGTAAGACACGGAGTTGAGGATGTGTTCGGAAAATCCGCACCCGCAAAGGAACTTATCGAATACTACTCATTGAATGCACAGGGAATAGTCGAAAAGTGCAAAAAAGCAGTCTCTCTGAAAAACTACGGATTTGCAGCAAACTGAATTAATTAATAAGTGACAAAAAACCGCCTTGGGCGGTTTTTTGTCATTTAAGAAAATAAATTGCTAAAAATTTTGAAAAAACTATTGACATTTCGGCTGAATGTGTTATAATTACTTAGCAGTCACAAATTAAGAGTGCTAAATTAAAAGAGGTGTTTTCAAATGCAAAAGAAAAAATTCAAAACGGAATCACAAAAATTGCTTGATATGATGATAAACTCCATATATACTCATAAGGAGATATTTTTAAGAGAACTTATATCAAATGCAAGCGACGCAATAGACAAACTTTATTATCGTTCATTAACTGATGACAGTGTGAAACTCAAGCGCGAGGATTACAAGATTACCATAGAGGCGGATAAGGACGGGCGCAACCTCATAATTTCCGATAACGGTTGCGGTATGACGAAGGATGAACTTGAGAATAATCTCGGCACGATAGCCAAGAGCGGTTCATTCGATTTCAAGAAAGAAAATTCGGACAAGACCGATGTTGATATAATAGGACAGTTCGGCGTCGGATTTTATTCCGCATTTATGGTAAGCGACAAGATAACAGTGGTAAGTAAGGCATACGGCTCGGACGAGGCGTGGAAATGGGAATCCGAGGGAGTTGACGGTTATACGATAGAGCCCTGCGAAAAGGAGGAAGCCGGTACTACCATCACGATGCATCTTAAAGAAGATACCGAGGACGAGAAGTACAGCGATTATCTTGACGAATATACAATCCGCCGCCTTGTAAAAAAATATTCCGATTATATAAGATATCCTATAAAAATGGACGTTGAAACGGAAAAACTGAAAGAGGGCACAAAAGACGAGTATGAAAAGGTTATAGAAACCGAAACTCTTAACAGTATGATACCGCTCTGGAAGAAGAACCAGTCCGAGGTAACGGATGAGGAGTACGCAAACTTTTACCGCGATAAGTTTTACGATTATGAAGCGCCGGCAAAGGTAATAACGCAAAAATCCGAGGGACTTTCCACATTTGAAGCGCTTTTGTTTATACCGGAGCATGCTCCTTTTGACTACTATACCAAGAACTTTGAAAAAGGACTTGAACTTTATTCAAGCGGAGTTCTGATAACCGAAAAATGCAAGGAACTCCTTCCCGATTATTTCGGATTTGTAAGGGGAATTGTTGACAGCGCGGATCTTACTCTTAATATATCGCGTGAAACTCTCCAGCATGACAGGCAGCTGAAAGTTATAGCCAAGGCGATAGAGAAGAAGATACGCACCGAGCTTGCAAAAATGCTTGAAGAAGACCGCGAGAAGTATGAAAAATTCTGGGCAGCGTTCGGGCTTCAACTCAAATACGGTCTTTACGAGGGTTACGGAGCAAATAAGGAAAACCTTAAAGATCTCGTTTTGTTCACCTCGTCAAAGGATAAGAAACTTGCAACGCTCAAAGAGTACGTGTCAAGAGCCAAGGAAGATCAGAAATCCATCTACTATGCCTGCGCCGAAACAGTTGATAAGGCGCTTATGCTTCCGCAGGTTGAGGCGGTTATATCAAAGGGATATGAGGTTCTTTGCCTGACTGACGACGTTGACGAGTTTGCGTTTAAGATGATGCACGACTACGACGGTAAGGAGTTCAAAAATGTCTGCACCGACAAACTCGATATAGCAACCGAAGAGGAGAATAAGGAACTCAAAGAGGAGAACGAAAACTCCAAGGAAATGCTCAATTTCATGAAAGAATCAATAGGCGATAAAGTTTTTGCGGTCCGCTTCACCAACACTCTCGGGGATCACCCGGTATCGCTCTCAAGCGAGGGAGAGGTGTCCGTCGAGATGGAAAAGGTACTTTCAAAGATGCCGGCATCGGAGGGAATGTCGCCGAAAGCACAGACGGTTATGGAGATAAATAAATCTCATCCGATAGCCGCAAAACTCAAGGAACTTTATGAAACGGATAAAGACAAACTTGCAAAGTATTCAAAGATACTCTATGCACAGGCGCGCCTGATAAACGGGCTTGCCCTTGACAACCCGTCAGAACTCAGCTCGCTTGTCTGCGATCTTATGATATGATAAGAGAAAATTAAAAAATAAAAGGCAGAGTGGCTTTTTCACTCTGCTTTTTAAATTTATTGTCTTACTCTTATCTGTCGGAAATATCATAAAGATCAACCTGCGTTTTGCCATCAAAGCGTTCCACACTCACCTTTATCATTTCCGTTCTTGATGTCGGAAAATTCTTTCCGATAAAATTTGCACATATGGGTAACTCTCTGTGACCTCTGTCAACTAAAACGGCAAGCTGAATTTTGGACGGTCTGCCAAGCGCTATTATTGCCTCCATCGCCGCCCTTGCCGTCCTTCCCGTAAACAGTACGTCGTCAACGAGTACAACTTTCTTTCCGTTCACGTCGAAGCGTATATCGGTACCGTTCAGGTGAGCCTGTGCGGATAGCTCCGATATATCGTCGCGGTAAAGAGCGATATCGAGTATTCCGACGGGAATATCAACACCCTCAAATTTCTTTATGTTCTCAGCTATTTTCTGTGCAATCGGCACTCCCCGACGGAGTATTCCTACAAGGCACAAATCGTCGCACCCCTTGTTTTTCTCGACAATTTCGTGTGACATGCGGCGCACGGTACGCATTACCGCATCAGAGTCCATTAAATTTGTTTTGAAGATCATCACTTACTCACCTCTTTATGTTTTTGTCAGATGGAATTTCAGCGTACGGTGATATTCTTAACTCCGTCTACGTAAAGTTTTTCACTCTTTGCGTATGGCGCTTCGATAAGTTTGGGGATATTCGGCTGCAGGTCCATTTTTCCGTCATAGTATGGGTTTGCGTTCCCGCCTGCTTTTTTGAATCTGCAACCGCAAACGGTGACATCATGTACATTTCCGTCTTTTCCTGCTATGACCGAGGGATTTTCCTCTGTGAACTTGCAATCTTTTATGGTAATATCCGATATTTCTCCCGTGGAGTTGGCGGCGCAGATAACAAATCCTTCGCCTTTTCCCCACCAGCCGCCTGATTTTGTGCTTGTGTGTGCAACTACATTTGAAATTTCAACATTCTTTACATATCCGTCGTCTGCGGCAAAAATCGCTATTGCACGGTTAGACGGAAGTATCTTTATATTGTCAACCGTTATGTTTCTTACCTTGCCGGAAAGATGACCGAACCTTATGGCGGCAGAGCGCGAGGACATAAGGCAGTTACTTATGGTTATGTTTTCACACACTCTGTCGGGATTTGTTATGCATGTTGCGGCAAAGCAATCGTCTCCGCAAAGGAATATCGAGTCTTTAACCGTTATATTCTTTGAAGCCGTACAGTGAACGCCGTCGTTGTTTGGTATTCTCGGATGATTATCGACATATATGGAATCTATCATTATGTTTTCCGAGTTGGAGAATACGAGCGTCCAGCACGGTGAGTTCATTATCCTTATATTTCTGAATGTGATATTTTTGCAATCGTTGAAGAAAATCGGTTGTGTGGGTCGCTTTTTCATACCGACTACCGTTTGTTCTTCGTGCTCAAGAGTAAATGTTGCGGGGTCTACTTCGGAGGGGAGAAATACATCGAATTTTGCAAAAGCATCGCCGTTTAACTGTATTTTTCCGCCGCCCTCAAAAGTGATATTTTCGCAGCCGAGAGCATAAAAGAGCGACACTGTTTCTTTCATTTCATTATGATAGAATCCGCAGTCACGATAATCTTTTATGTTGCGCGAGGCACATATTTCCGCATCCGGCATTATTCTTATTGTTATATTGCTTCTTAAGGCGAGAGTGCCGGTGACGAATATGCCGTTTTCAAACAGAAGCGTATCTCCGTCCGATATCGAATTTATAGCCTCCTGTATTGCCTTTGTATCAAGATGGACGCCGTCTGCATAAGTTGCGAAATTTTTTACGTTTACAATGCTCATTTTTCTGCTCCGTTTCTGTTCGATTTTTCGGGAATGCCGTGGGAAGTGTCTTTATTTTTGCCGTTTTCACACGAGAGATATATGAGAAGAACCGATATATCGGCAGGGCTGACTCCGCTTATTCTCGAGGCCTGACCGACAGTAAGCGGCTTTACCTTGCTTAGTTTCTGTATAGCTTCTATGCGCAAGCCTTTTATATCCGAATAGTCCATGTCGGCGGGAAGAGGCTTGCTCTCCGATTTTTCGCTCCTTGCTATCTCGGCAAGCTGCTTTTTTACATACCCCTCGTATTTTATTTCCGTCTGTGCCGCAAAAAGAACCGATTTCGGTAAAACGGGGCGGCAAGTGTCGAATTTTTCGAGTTTTTCAAGATCTATCTGCGGTCTTTTTATAAGTTCTGCAACGGATGTCGGCACGCTTATCGGAGATGTGCCGAGATCCTCGAGCATTTTGTTCAGCTCGTCGCCCGGACGGATATTTGTTTTTCTCATCCGCTCCGTTTCTTCATCCACAAGATGTGTTTTTTTCGTATAGTGCGCCCACTGCTTATCGCCGACAAGCCCGACTC
Source organism: uncultured Clostridia bacterium (assembly GCA_945936265.1). Classification (GTDB taxonomy): domain Bacteria; phylum Bacillota; class Clostridia; order Oscillospirales; family CAG-272; genus RGIG2000. Next base: position 3,703 of record CAMETB010000029.1, on the reverse strand, counting down.
TGCGCCCGATGGGTGTTAGCCTCCTGTCCGCATTGTCCTGACGCAGAAGAAGCCTGTATTCCGAGCGCGATGTCATCATTCTGTACGGCTCGTTCGTTCCTTTTGTTACAAGGTCGTCTATAAGAGTACCTATATAGGAGGACGAACGTGGCAGAATCATACACTCCTCGCCCTTTATTTTAAGTGCGGCGTTTATTCCTGCAACAAGCCCCTGTGCCGCCGCCTCTTCATATCCTGAAGTTCCGTTGAATTGTCCTGCGCCGAAAAGACCGTCTATTTTTTTGTATTCAAGCGTTGGCATAAGTTCCTGTGGATCGGTGCAGTCATATTCTATTGCGTATGCATATCGCATGATTTTTGCATTTTCAAACCCGACGAGGGAGTGGACCATCAACTCCTGAACGTCCGTCGGCATCGAGGTAGAGAAGCCCTGAAGGTATATTTCGCTCGTGTCCTTTCCCATAGGCTCAACGAAAAGCTGGTGCCTTTCCTTGTCGGCAAAGCGGACTATTTTATCTTCGATTGACGGGCAGTATCTCGGTCCCGTGCCGTGAATGTTACCCGAGTACATTGCGCTTTTTTTTAAGTTAGCGCGTATTATTTCATGTGTTTTTTCGTTCGTGTAGACTATATAGCAGTCGAGCTGATTTTTTCCGGGATAGTCCTCCTCGGGCGTCTGCCACGAAAACGGGAACGATATATCGTCGCCGTGCTGAACTTCAAGTTTTGAGAAATCTATACTGTCTTTGTGTATCCTTGCGGGTGTGCCGGTTTTGAAGCGCATCATTGAAATTCCCTCGCGCAAAAGAGCCGAGGTAAGAAAGGAAGCGTTCATCATATAATCGGGACCGGACGGATAGCAGATATTCCCTGTATGTACCGTGCCGTTTAAGTAAGTGCCTGTGCATATTACGGCGCACTTTACTCTGTATATGTCGCCGAGGCGTGTTACAACGGCGTCTATTTTCTTTCTGCCGTTTTCCTCCGATGCTACAATATCGGTTATTTCCGCTTGTACAAGGCTTAAATTCGGAGTTTCCTCAAGCGCCTTTTTCATTATTCTGCGGTACTCAGCCCTGTCTGCCTGAACGCGCTTTGAGTAAACCGCCGCGCCTTTGCCGAGATTTAACGTTCTTGTCTGTAAAGTTACGAGATCCGCACTTTTGCCCATCTGACCGCCGAGAGCGTCTATCTCGTAGACAAGATGACCTTTTGCCGTTCCGCCTATTGACGGATTGCAGGGCATATTGGCAACTGCGTCAAGAGACATTGTAAAAAGCGTCGTGTCAACGCCCATTCTTGCCGAGGCAAGCGCGGCTTCTATTCCCGCGTGTCCCGCGCCTATTACGGCAACGGAAGTGATATGCTCAGTCATGCGTATCTCCTTTCTTTTATTTGTGGTATTTTGAATTATTTATAATCGAGAACGAGCGGTATATTACCTCGTGTATTATAACCCGCATAAGTTGATGCGGGAAAGTCATTTTTGAAACCGAAAGACAAAGATTTGCCCTTTCCTTTATTTTCGGCGAAAGACCGTACGACGAGCCTATTATAAAGACAAACTCCCCGTAGCCGTTTACCGCCTCCGATTTTATCTTTTCGGCAAGCTCTTCGGATGACATAGTTCTGCCTTCAACGCACATTGCAACAACGTACGCACGTTGCGGAATTTTTGCGCTTATTGCGTCCCCTTCGGCAAGAAGGCACGCTTTTATCTGCGCCTCGGAAGGATTTGCACAAATGCGTTGCTCTTTCAGGACTATTTCTCGGATATCGCACCACGCGCCGAGCCTCTTTTGATATTCCGTGACAGCGTCGCGCAGATATTTTTCTTTAAGTTCTCCTACCGAAATTACAGTTACGTTTATCATTTCGACAATATATGTTCAGCCGCACTTAAAACGGCTATTTTTCCGCTTTCATATGTGAGCGACCCCTGGAAAAACGCGGTGTATGGAGGGCGCATGGGACCGTCCGCCGACAACTCTATGGACGAGCCTTGCGTAAACGTACCCGCCGCCATTATAACCTCGTCGTCATAGCCCGGCATAGCCCACGGCTCCGGGGTGACGAAAGAATCGACGGGGCTGGCGCTCTGAATGCCCTGACAGAACTTAATAAGTCCGTCGGGAGTGCCGAATCTGACTGTCTGTATTATATCGTATCTTTTTTCGGAATATTTCGGACAGACATCAAAGCCGAGTTTTTCAAAAACAAACGCGGCAAAATGCGCGGTTTTAACGGCTTGTGCCACAACATGAGGGGCAAGGAAAAAACCTTTGAACATATTTCTGTTCTGACCGAGTGTCGCGCCTACCTCGCCGCCTGTACCGGCACATGTAAGACGGTATGAAACGAGTTCTACCGCTTTCTTTGTGCCGACTATATATCCGCCGCATTCCGCAATTCCGCCACCGGGATTTTTTATAAGAGAGCCGACGGCTATATCTGCGCCCTTTGCGCACGGCTCCTCGGTTTCGGTAAATTCTCCGTAGCAGTTGTCAACAACGACATAGGCGGAGCATCTTTTGTGAACGAAATCGCATATCTCGCCTATCTTTTGGGCGGAGAGGGTGGGGCGGTTAAGATAGCCTTTTGAGCGCTGTATGAAGACGACCTTTATTTTGTCGCCGTATTCCTTTATTTTCTTCTCTATTCCGTCAAAATCGATTTTGCCGTCGTTGAAATCAACCTGATCGTACTTTACGCCGAAGTCGGCAAGAGATCCGTCCCCGTTTGCACCATTTATTCCGACAACGGAGCAGAGTGTATCATATGGGCGGTTGGTAACTGACAGCATAACGTCCCCCGGGCGCAAAAGGCCGAACAACGCTATTGCTATGGCATGCGTACCGTTCGCTATACTGTGGCGCACAAGTGCGCTCTCACCCCCGAATACCTCGGCGTATATTTTCTCGAGCGCCTCACGCCCGACATCGTCGTAACCATAACCCGTAGTCCCCTGAAACATAGAGTCGGAAACACGGTGATTTCTGAACGCAGAGAGGACTTTTGCGGTGTTTTCAAGCGATATTTTTTCTATATCGTCGTATATGCCGGCAAGTTCTTTTTCTGCCTCTTTGGCGATTGATAAAAGCTTTTCGGAAAAGACCATTTTTTACTCCTTATTTAGACAGCTTTGCCTGCGTTTTCAGACGCGTTGCCGTGTCGAGTATCTTCTTGCGCAGACGGAGTGATTTCGGGGTTACCTCGATAAGTTCGTCCTCCGCTATATATTCAATAGCCTGTTCGAGAGAGAGTATTCTCGGAGGGGTGAGTATAAGCGCCTCGTCCGCACCTTTTGAACGGATAGCGGTAAGATGCTTTTTCTTGCATACATTTACGACGATATCCTCCATTTTAGGGCACTCACCGACAATCATACCCTCGTAAACAGGAGTCTGAACGCCGATAAACATCGTTCCTCTGTCCTGCGTGTTGTAAAGACCGTATGATGTAGCCTCGCCTGCCTCGGAGGCAATAAGAGAACCTGTAAATCTGGTTATTACATCGCCTTTGAACGGCTGATAACCGTCGAATATCGTATTGAGAACTCCCTCACCCTTGGTGTCCGTCATAAATTCGGATCTGTAACCGAAAAGACATCTTGACGGTATGGAGTATTCTATTCTCGTTCTTGAGCCCGCTTTGCCCATCTCGAGCAATTCACCCTTGCGCGCACCGAGTTTCTGAACGACGG
>CAMETB010000028.1 GCA_945936265.1 uncultured Clostridia bacterium | reverse complement strand
CATGTCGGGAGTATGAAGCTCGATAAGTTTTTTAAGACGGTTATTTCTGTTTATAACCCTGCGGTAAAGATCGTTAAGATCGGAAGCCGCATATCTTCCTCCGTCAAGCGGAACCATAGGTCTTATATCCGGAGGTATTACGGGTAGTACATCGAGTATCATCCACTCCGGCTTATTACCGGATTTTCTGAACGCCTCGACTATTTCAAGTCTCTTTATTATACGGAGTTTCTTTTGTCCCGTAGAGTTTGCAAGTTCTTCTCTTAACTGCTTTGAGAGAGCTTCTATATCAATCTCCATAAGGAGTTTCTTTATAGCCTCTGCGCCCATCTCGGCAACAAATCTGTTCTCATATTTCTCATGATAAGCTTCATATTCGCTTTCTTTGAGAAGCTGATACTTGGCAAGAGGAGTATCTCCCGGATCTATAACTATTCTCTGTACGAAATAGAGAACGTTTTCAAGCGCTTTGGGAGATATGTCAAGCAAAAGTCCGATTCTCGAGGGAATCGCCTTGAAGTACCATATATGAGATACGGGGCAAGCAAGCTTTATATGACCCATTCTCTCACGGCGAACCTTCTTTGTTGTGACCTCAACTCCGCATTTCTCGCATATGTGACCCTTATGGCGAGAACGCTTGTATTTTCCGCAGGCGCACTCCCAATCCTTTGTCGGACCGAAGATTTTCTCGCAGAAAAGACCGTCCTTTTCCGGTTTCTGAGTACGGTAGTTTATGGTTTCGGGCTTCGTTACCTCACCCCACGACCAACTAAGTATCTTTTCCGGAGATGCAAGGCCTATTTTTATAGAATCAAATGTATGTTCCATCAGCATTTTCCTTCTTCTTATTATTTTCGCTCGGTTGATCAGTCAAAGTCGTGAAAGTCAGAATCTTCATAGTCGTCTTTGCCCTTGTTTTTTTCGGCAATGTCGTAAAAATCGGGCTCGATATCCTCGTCGTCTTCCTCTTCCTCGTATTCGTTTTGCTGTTCTTCCTCTTCCTTGAATCTCTTTGCTTCCTCCTCGGTCATCTGGTCTGCCGCAGGAGCAACAATGTTCATAGGCTCGAGTTCTTCCTCTCCGAGATTGGAAAGTTCTATTTCATTGCCATTCTTGTCAAGCACCTTTACATCAAGTGCGAGTGCCTGAAGTTCTTTTACAAGGACTTTGAACGATTCGGGAACTCCCGGAGTCGGGATATTCTGTCCCTTGACTATTGCCTCAAATGCTTTGGTTCTTCCTACCACATCGTCACTCTTGACGGTGAGTATCTCCTGAAGGGTGTATGCCGCGCCGTATGCTTCAAGCGCCCATACCTCCATTTCTCCGAAACGCTGACCGCCGAACTGTGCTTTTCCTCCGAGAGGCTGCTGTGTAACGAGCGAGTACGGTCCGGTAGAACGCGCATGAATCTTATCGTCAACAAGGTGGTGAAGTTTGAGATAATACATTATTCCGACGGTTACGGGGTTATCAAACGGTACGCCCGTTCGTCCGTCATAAAGTATGGTTTTTCCGTCGCATATTTTAAGTTTGCCTTCTTTGAGAAGCTCCTTCAATGCTTCGGGATTATTTCTTGTAGCATCGTCAAGTCTTTGAATATCTTTCTTGCCGTCTTCTCTTACGACTTCCTCGAAAAGCTCCTTACCGTCGGTATTTTCGTTGGGTAATACATCTCTCCAGAGTCCCGCTTTTCTAAGATACTCGAATATGTCTTTTTCCTTTGCTCCGTCAAATACAGGAGTCATTATCTTCCATCCGAGTTTCTTTGCGGCGATACCGAGATGCACCTCAAGCACCTGACCTATATTCATACGCGAAGGAACGCCAAGGGGATTAAGAACTATGTCAAGAGGTGTTCCGTCCGCCAGGAAAGGCATATCTTCCGGAGGAAGAATTCTCGAAACGACACCCTTGTTTCCGTGACGTCCCGCCATCTTGTCTCCTACGGAAATCTTCCTCTTCTGTGCTACATAAACCTTTATTTCTTTATTAACACCGGGCGCAAGCTCGTCTCCGTTTTCACGAGAGAAGCATTTTACGTCGACTACGATGCCGTTTTCTCCGTTATGAAGTCTCAATGAGGTATCTCTTACGTCTCTTGACTTCTCACCGAATATAGCACGCAGAAGCCTTTCCTCTGCTGTGAGTTCGGTCTCGCCCTTAGGCGTTACTTTACCTACGAGTATATCGTGAGCCTTTACCTCGGTTCCGATTCTTATAATGCCGTTCTCGTCGAGGTTTTTAAGTGCATCCTCACCGACATTGGGTATTTCCCTTGTTATTTCCTCCGGTCCGAGTTTGGTGTCTCTTGCTTCCTGAGAATATTCCTCTATATGAATGGAGGTGTAAACATCGTCGCGGACAAGCCTTTCGTTAAGAAGGACTGCGTCCTCGTAGTTATAACCTTCCCATGTCATAAAGCCGATAAGTGCATTCTTACCGAGGGAAATCTCCCCGTTGCAGGTTGCGGGACCGTCCGCTATGACATCGCCCTTCTCCACTCTCTCGCCGAACTTTACAATAGGCTTCTGATTTACGCAGGTACTCTGGTTGGATCTCTTGAATTTGATAAGATCGTAAGTCTGCTTTGCACCGCTGTCGGTTCTTATAACGATCTGCCTTGCGTCTACCTTTTCAACAGTACCGCTTTCCTTGGCTACAACGACAACGCCGGAGTCAACGGCTGCCTTGTATTCCATACCGGTTCCGACGATAGGAGAATCCGATGTGAGAAGAGGCACTGCCTGCTTCTGCATGTTGGAGCCCATGAGCGCACGTGCGTTATCGTCGTTCTCTATGAACGGTATCATGGCGGTTGCTACAGATACAACCATTTTAGGAGATACGTCCATATAGTCGGCTTTGCTCGAATCTACTTCGAGTATTTCGTTCTTGTCACGGACAATTATCTTATTCTTTACAAATCTGTGATTTTCGTCGAGTTCCTCGTACGCCTGCGCTATGACATGGCCGTCCTCTTCATCGGCGGTCATATATACGACCTCGTCGGTAACGACGCCGTCAACTATCTTGCGGTAAGGTGCCTCGATAAATCCGTAATCGTCTATCTTTGCATAGGTTGCAAGATATGATATAAGACCTATGTTCGGTCCTTCAGGCGTCTCGACAGGACACATCCTTCCGTAATGTGTATAGTGAACGTCACGCACCTCAAATGCGGCTCTGTCTCTTGACAAGCCTCCGGGTCCGAGCGCGGATATACGGCGCTTATGCGTAAGTTCTGCCAGGGGGTTGTTCTGGTCCATAAACTGAGAGAGCGGTGACGAGCCGAAAAACTCTCTTATGGCGGTTACAACCGGTCTTATATTTATGAGATTCTTCGGTGAGAGCTCCTCGGAATCCTGTGCGTTCATTCTCTCTCTGACGATTTTCTCCATTCTTGACATACCGATGCGAAGCTGGTTCTGCAAAAGTTCGCCGACGCAACGCAAACGTCTGTTGCCGAGATGGTCTATATCGTCCTTTGTTCCTATCTTGTATTCAAGCCCGATAAGGTATGCTATCGACGCAAGAATATCCTCTTTGGTGATGTGCTTCGGGCAAAGTTCTTCAACTGAGCGCTTGATGGTTTCTCTTATAGCTTCTTTGTCGCCGCCGCAATCCTCTATTATCTGTCTGAGTTTCTCAAAATTGAGTTTCTCACTTACTTAGTAATCTTCAAGCCCATCTCTCCAGCCTTCTCCGAGAAGATACTTGGGGTCAACGGTTCCGTTGCCGAATATTTTGAGTTCAACGGTTTCGTTGGTCTCTTTATCGACGACGTTTACATAAACCTCGTTTACGCAGTTCTCCTCGATAGTCTTTGCGTCTTCTTTGGTTATTACCTTTCCGGCGTCGCAAATCACCTCTCCGGTGAGAGGACTTACAACGGGTCTCGAAAGGGCAAGACCGACGATACGCTTGCTTATTGCAAGTTTCTCGTTGAATTTATAACGACCTACGGGATAAAGGTCATATCTCTTTCCGTCAAAGAAGAAGTTGTGTATGAGCTGCTTTGCACTCTCTACTATTGCAGGCTCACCCGGGCGGTGTCTCTTATATATCTCTTTGAGAGCCTCGTCCATTATGCTCGTTCCGTTCTCAATGGCAAGGCGTTCACAATCGTCCTTTTCAAGAGTGGGAGTCATAAACTTGGAACCGAACATGTCCTTTATATCCTCGGCACTCTCTATACCAAGCGCGCGGATAAGTATTGTTACGGGCATTTTCCTGTTTTTGTCTATATGAACATAGAAAACGTTTGCCGCGTCGGTCTCGTATTCAAGCCATGCTCCGCGGTAAGGAATTACCTGAGCGGTATAGTTATGGATACCCGTTTTGTCTATCTCGTAGTCATAGTACATACCGGGTGAACGGACTATCTGCGATACCACGACTCTCTCCGCGCCGTTTATAACGAATGTACCGTTGTCCGTCATGAGCGGGAAATCGCCCATAAAGACCTCATTTTCTTTAACCTCTCCCGTAAGTTTGTTGGAAAGGCGCACGGTAACTCTCAACGGAGCCGCATAGTTGACGTCCCTTATCTTACATTCCTCAACCGGATACTTCGGATGATCAACATCGAGCGTATACCCTACGAAATCGATGAAAAGATTCTCCGAATGGTCTGTAATGGGAGATACATCGTGCAATACCTCGTTGATACCCTTTTTAAGAAACCACTCAAACGATTTCTTCTGGACATCAATGAGGTTGGGCATCTCGCAAAGCTCGTCAATCTTTGCAAAACTCCATCTTGTGTTTTTGCCGAGTTTTTGTTCTTTGACCATAAACTTCTCACTCCAAATTCACTATATTTTTTATAATATATACTTTTTATACGCAATATTACGCAGTGTATAATTTTACCACCCTACCGGACGGTTTGTCAAGTAATATTTTTATTTTTATTTGAAAAACTTAATAATTTACAAAATATAAGATAAAAATTTACAAATAATTAATATGTAAATTTTTTGTGAATTGATTTTTGCTGTTGTCCTGACATCATCAGGCAAATAATTTTTTTATTTTTTTCAGAAAAGGTATTGATTTTCGGGAAAACATATGATAATATATATCAATGTACGAACAGACTTTATTCGAAGCACCCTCTCAGGCAACGGATAGCGCATCTGTCGGATTAAATATGCAAGGAGGATTCATCTGTGCCTAACATCAAATCTGCAAAAAAGCGTGTTAAAGTTATCACCGCAAAAACGCTTCGTAACAAGATGCTCAAATCCCAACTTAACACAACCGTAAAAAAGTTTAAGGTTGCTGTCGAGAGCGGAGATAAGGAAGCTGCACAAGTTGCTTATGTGGCTGCCGTTAAAAAAGTTGATCAGGCTGTCGCTCACGGTATTCTTCACAAGAACAATGCCGCACACAAAAAGAGCGAGTTTACACTCATGTACAATAAAATGGCGTAAGCCTGTAATGAATAAAGCCCTGTTAACCCGCAGGGCTTTGTTTTTTTATTTATCCGTTTTTACTACTTCTTCTCTTCCTATTATTAAATGAGAGAATTTTTTCACTGAAATAAAAATCCGACGCCTGAAGAAGCGTCGGATTTCCATTTTAGTCGTCTATATAAGGCATAAGAGCCATGTAACGAGCACGCTTGATAGCCTTGGTGAGTTCGTTCTGGTGATGAGCGCAAGTTCCGGTAATTCTTCTCGGAAGAATCTTTGCCCTCTCCGTAATGTACTTTCTCAAGCGGGCAGTATCTTTGTAATCGATATGTCCGATTTTATCGGCACAGAATGCACAAACCTTTTTCTTCTTGCGCATAACGGGGCGCGCAGGACGCTGTTGTGCAACCTGTTCTTTTTCAACAGTGTTGTTGTTCTCTGTATCCATCTTAATAACCTCCATTAAATTTCAAAGTTCACAATAAGTTAAAACGGCAATTCGTCATCGCTTGCAATTTCTTCAAATCTGGGAGCCTGCTGCGTCTGGAAAGCCGGCGTTTCGTTAAACGACGGAGTTCCTTCAGCCTTGGAATCAACAAAGTAAGCCTCGTCCACTATTACTTCGGTAGCGTAACGCTTGTTGTTCTGCTGATCGTTCCATGTTCTCGTCTGTATATTGCCGACAACACAAATAGAACTTCCCTTTTTGAAAAACTTACAAATAAATTCCGCTGTCTGTCTCCAAGCAACGCAGTTTATAAAATCCGCCTGCTGCTCTTTTCCTCTGCGGTTTACCGCAACGGAAAACGAAGTTACGGAGACGCCTTGCGGTGTCTGCTTAAGTTCCGGGTCTGCGGTTATTCTGCCGCCCAATATTACTTTGTTCAAATTGAAGTTTGCCATAAATAACCTCCCTATTCCGGCTTACGCCTCTTTTTTTGTCTTTTTGTCGTCAACATGGCGAATTACTATCGAACGAAGAATGCCTTCGGTAATGCCGAATACACGCTCGAGCTCAAGAGTAAATGCGCCTTCGCTCTTAAAGTTGACAAGAACATAGTAACCGTCATTCTTGTCGTTGATGGGGTATGCAAGTCTGCGCTTGCCCCACTCGTCAACTGAATCGATGGTACCGTTATCCGCAATAAGAGCCGTGAACTTGTCAACAAGAGCCTTAACTCCCTCATCTCCGAGTGAGCAATCGACTATGAACAAGGTCTCGTAAGAATTGATAACTTTCTCCATTTTTACACCTCCTATGGACATAAGACCGACGGATTAAAGAAATTTTCCGACGGTAGGAGCGGATATTTCCATACCCGTTCGGCATGTATTTTAACATATACTTTTTATTATGTCAATAACTTTTTATAATTTTTTTGCTTTTTTATTGAAAGAAAGACGATAATGTGGTAGAATTATTCAAAATAATAACTACGGAGAACAAAATGAAACACGTTGATATATACACCGACGGCTCATGCAAATCAAACCCCGGTCCCGGAGGATGGTGCGCCATATTGGTATACAGAGGCAAGGAAAAGCAAATAAGCGGCGGCGAAAACAATACTACAAACAACAGAATGGAACTTACCGCCGTAATAGAGGCTCTCTCGGCTCTCAAGGAACCGTGTGAGGTAACTCTCACTTCAGATTCAAAATATGTGCTTGACGCTCTTATAAACGGTTGGGCAAAAGCATGGCAATCAAACGGCTGGAAAAAGTCGGACAAATCGATTGCTCTGAATCCGGACTTGTGGGAAAAGCTCTTATCGGAAACCGAGAGGCACAAAATAGACTATGTATGGGTAAAGGGTCACGCAGGTCACCCGTACAACGAAAGATGTGACAAAACCGCGCAACAGGAAGCCTCAAAGTTTTCTGTGCCTGCTGCCAAAGCGCCTTTCGAAAAGGAATAGTTTTCTCAAAAACAAACACTTGCCGGCATTTTTTTAATCAAGATTATATAACATCCGATCAAAATAATCGGGCTTTTCCAAACTGAGTTTGAGAAAGCCCGATTTATGTTTTATTGTCGATTATTTTAATTTTTAGGTTTATTATTTATAATATGCTGATAGAAATATCTTACGGGTTTGGTGAGACTTGATAGGCTGCTTGTCACAAGGTATTCGGCAACCTCGCAAACGCTTACCTCCGTTCCACCCGCTTTTGAGACAGGTTCGGCGCTGACATCCTTCGTTGCGGTCCCGTTCTTGTCGGTAATGGTTACATTCATGCGGAATGAGTACTCGTCATAATAACTTCCGCCTTTAACAACTACCGAGAATCCGTCGTCACCCCAAATTTCTGTGGAGTCTTCTCCTCCGTGAATTTTAACCGACTTTTCAACCCCTGCGGAGTTCTTTACATATGCGGTTATTTCAACTTCATAGCCCTGTCTTTCAAGTTTTTCTATTGCCGCATCATTGAATCTGAAAGTTGCACGGACGCCGACAAAGTCAGTAAGTCTTACGGAATACTTATCAAATGTGAAGAGATCGTCCTCTATTTCCTTTTCGGGAATCGACTTAGTAACTCCGTCTTCAATTGCGTCGCACACCGAGCAAACATGCTCTGAAACGCCTTTCTTGGTATAAGTGGCTTCGATTTTATTCTTCCATACATAAGTATGTAAATTTGTTGCGGGTATTTCATAATATGAACCCCTAAGTCCGCACACCTCACATGTATAGTGACCTTTTCCCGCATCTACACAGGTAGGAGCAATATCCTCGTTATTAATTGTATATTTATGTCTTCCGGTAGCGGGAATCGTTACGTTGGTTTCTTTAATGCCGCAAAGCTTACAAGTTCTGTTGCCGACACCGTCTTCTATACAGGTAGGAGCCTTATCGACAACTATATCATTATACTCATGCGCTTCATCGTAAGGAACAAAAACATCTCGCTCTGCTCCGCAGACGTAGCAGGTACCGTGGAACGAGCCGTTCGTTTTATTTACACAATCGGCAGGAGTAACGTTTGTCTTCTCGCTCTCTTCATACTGGCACTTGTGAGTGGTAAGTTCGATTTCGGCAATCTGAACGCCTATACCCTCCCATTTTACGCCATCGGGTATTGTTATAACTATCTTTTTTACTCTCTTGAGGTATACGTCTTCGCTCAAATTTATCGGCGTCTTTTCGTAATCTCCGGTCATCTGTACATTAGAAAGCTTTTTATACGTATATTCCCCTGTAACATTGCCATTACTATCTTTTATAGTTTTTACCGGAAGAATACTCTTTCCGCTCTCGTCGAAAAAGTCTATCATGAATGTATTGTAATTAGACCAGACATAAAGTTTACATCCGATCGCAATGTATTCATAATCAAGCTCTATGGTAGCGGTGCCTTCGAATTTCCCGGTGTCTTCGGATTTCCCTGATGCCCAGATCGTACCGGTATTACCGTCTATAATGTTTTTGACATCAGAGGAAGATTTGGCAGCCCAGCTTTGAGATCCTCCGGAATAATTACTTGTTGCCGTAGCCGATTTTACATTGTAATTTTTTATAACAGATATAGCGTCTGAATATCTTGCAAGAGGGAGATCGTCCGTATATGAATAATCACATCCGCTTCTCTTACAAGTATATTTCATTTTACCTTTTTCGGTAGCCGAAGAACGTTTTACAAGCACGCCTGTGTCAAAGTCATGCCCCAGAGCGTTCACAAAGTTGTCTTTATATGTTTCTTCACAGCCTGTATCTGTACATTTATAAAGAGTGTATCCTCTGTCGGTACAAGTGGAAGCAACAACTGTCCCTGCATCCCAATTATGTCCGCCTGTTGCGGGGATAGCCTCGGTAGTAGTCTCTTTGCAAACCGTACAGGTAAATGTCTTAACACCGGGGGTGGTTTCGGTTGCAGGGGTCGTTACCGTCCCCTCATCCCATGTATGTATTCCCGACGCAGGTATTGTCTCTTCTTTTACAGCGCCGCACTCACACTTATAAACCCTTTTGCCTTCTTTTGTGCAAGAAGGAGCAACGCTGCTCTCCGGATCATAGACGTACGCATGAGAGCCTATCTCTGCGTATGTTTCAATTTCCCAGATATAAGCCAACCCGCTCCAGCTCGTCTCACCCGGCTTAGCTGTGACTTTCATCTCTATTTTTGAAGCTCGCACGCTTATATTATCAAGAATGACTTCTTTAAGCCCCGATGTATCAAAATTCTCGGTTTCATAAACTTTGATACCATCCATATCATAAAAGATGAACTGAATATTCTGAATATTGTATTCATCCGTTTCAAGAGGTTTTCCCTCCGAATATCCATAAAGAGTTCCGGAACCATTTATGGTAGCAACTATTTTATTGAATGTGTTTTCATTGAGATAGGTAATACATATTGAAAAATTTTGAATTTTTGGAGAATATGTTCCCGTGTCGGCTTTGCCATCAGTAATATATGCCAAATCGATACGTTTTCCGGATCCGCTCTCTTGTATATTCCCTTTGCTATCAACTGCGGAAACAGATAACGCATCAGAAACAATATTCTTTTGACCTGCCGTACATTTATCGTCTGACGAAGCAAACGCGGTAACCGATATTACGGATACTATCATAAGTACGGAAAGAATGAAAGATAAAACTTTTTTCATAAAATCCTCCGATCAGCATTTTGCTGTACATATTTTACTATTATAGAGTATAGCACACGCATGTAAGTTTGTCAATACCGACAAAAAAAGTTTATCGAATTTTATTTTTTGTTCATTATGACGGTATTTATGTACCCGTTAAAAAACAAAAGCCTTGCAAACAAAAAAGTCTGCAAGGCTCCCTGGTGCTCTTGCGGAGAGTCGAACTCCGGACACCTTGATTAAAAGTCAAGTGCTCTACCATCTGAGCTACAAGGGCATACTATTTGATTTTTGATAAACGGTTGTCCGTTTGCGCCTATACATAATATCACAGAGCGCAGATTTTGTCAATACCATTTTCAAAAAAAGTGCAAAATTTTTTCGGGATAGACTTTTGCACTCACGATGAGGTGTGGAAAAATAAAAATTTGTTTAATCTGCTGAAACTATTGAAAAAACGCCTTATGTGTGATAAACTTTTTAAAGTAAATATTCACAAGAGGTGATTTTATGGAAAACAGAAAGATTATGCTTTGGAAAAAGCCGCCTTATATTGAATTTTCGGCTGAAAAATTCGAGGCGTCACTCAAAGAATTTAAGGTAAACGACAAAAAGAGCGCTATGATAGTATGCCCCGGCGGCGCTTATGCCTGCAAGGCGGAGCACGAGGGCGATCCCATTGCCGAAATGTTAAACGATGGCGGAATAAACGCTTATGTGCTTGATTACAATGTTGCGCCGTGCCACAAATTTGCTCCTCTTTCCGACGTACAAAGGGCAATTCGCACTTTAAGAAGTATGGGATATGAAAAGGTGGGCACACTCGGCTTTTCGGCAGGCGGGCATCTATGCTGTACCTCGGCTACGATGTATGATTTTGAAGCGTATGAAAAGACGGACGATATTGACAATTTCTCTGCCCGTCCCGACGCGTTCGTTCCCTGCTATCCCGTAGTGACAATGGACAAAAAATACACTCACATGGGTTCACGCCAGTTCTTGCTCGGAGATGAGTGGGAAAACGAGGAGCTTGCAAAGTTGTTTTCAAATGAAAAGCACGTGACAAAAAATACTCCTCCGTGCTTCCTGTGGCACACGGCTACCGACGAGGCAGTACCGGTACAAAATTCTATTATGCTTGCAAACGCTCTTATCGAAAACGGCGTCACTGTTGAGATGCATATTTACTCTCACGGTTGCCACGGTCTCGGGCTTGCAAAAGAGTTTAACGACATATCGACATGGACGCAAAACTGCGTTATATTCTTGAAGAACAGAGGATTTTGAAAAATCTTCGATGAAAAAGTTAAAGCATAGCCATCTGATTATGACGGCTATGCTTTTTTGCAAAACTTTATATTTGTTTCACTGCTTTACGAGTTTGCGGACGACCATTGCGCGATATACTTTATCTATGCAGTCGCGGCAGTCCTTTTCGGTCTTTGCCTCGACCATTATGCGAACGACCGGCTCGGTTCCGCTCTTTCTTAAAAGTATTCTGCCGTCGGAGCCGAGTTCTTTTGCCACATTGTCGCGTGCCTCGAGGACAAGCGCGTCGGAGAGCACGGCGTCTTTATCGTCAACACGGACGTTTTTCGTTATCTGCGGATATATTTTTATATCTTTTGCAAGTTCCGCAAGGCTAATCTTGCTCTTGAGAATAACCTCCATAAGTTTTATGGCGGTTATAAGTCCGTCGCCCGTTGCCGCATACTTGCTTAATATTATGTGTCCTGACTGTTCCCCGCCGAGGCAATGTCCGTTTTTAACCATACACTCATAAACATATTTATCGCCTACATCGGTCTGTACGTAATTTATCCCGAGTTCGTCAAGCGCTTTATATAGTCCGAGATTTGACATAACGGCAGTTACGACGGTATTGTTTGCAAGCGTTCCATTTGCCTTCATATACCTTGCAAAAATGTACATTATTATATCGCCGTCGATTATTCTTCCGTTTCCGTCAACGGCAATACATCTGTCGGCGTCGCCGTCAAAGGCAAATCCGACGTCAAGACCGTTTTCCTTTACGTATTTTGCAAGCACTTCTATATGAGTTGAACCGCAATCTTTGTTTATGTTTGTACCGTCGGGTTGGTTGTTTATAACGTGAGTCTTTGCTCCGAGTGTATCAAACACGTTTTTGGCTATCATCCACGCGCTTCCGTTTGAGGTGTCAAGTCCGACTTTTACATTTCTGTAAGAGCGTGTGGCAAGGGTTATAAGATAAGCTACGTACCTGTTCCTGCCGGCAAAATAGTCGACTGTACAACCTATGTTTTCACCGGTTGCAAGCGGGATATAATCGACGTCGCTATCAAGATATTCCTCTATTTTTTCTATTACTTCCTCTTCAAGTTTCTCACCCTTGCAATTAAGCAACTTTATACCGTTATCGTAAAAAGGGTTATGCGATGCCGAAATCATTATTCCGCAATCAAAATCTTCCGTCCTTACAACGAACGATACGCTCGGAGTAGTCGTAACATGCAAAAGATATGCGTCCGCTCCCGACGCAGCTATTCCCGACGCCAGAGCGTACTCAAACATATAACTTGATCTTCTTGTATCTTTTCCTATGACGACTTTGGATTTTTTGTCGGGATTGATATTTGAAAACCAATACCCGAGGAATCTGCCCACCTTGAATGCATGGACTGCGGTAAGTTCTTTATTGGCTTCTCCTCTGAAGCCGTCTGTTCCAAAATATTTTCCCATAAAAACTCCCAAAAAAAGAATTGGTATATTGACATTTGTCCTACGATATGATAACATAACTTACAGTAAAAGTCAATATATGCGGAGGCAAAAATGAATGTTGCTGTGATCACCGGTGCGTCAAGCGGTCTTGGGGTTGAATTTTACAAAGAAATGCAAAAAGAAGGCCTTGACGAAATATGGATAATGGCAAGGCGTGAAGGCAAACTTTCCGAAGTTTCCGAAAAATACGGCAAAATTAAAACCAGAGTCGTTGCCATGGACATTACCGCAAGAGAAAATATCGAAAAGTATTCTCTGCTCCTCAAAGAAGAAAATCCGAACATAAAGTTTCTTATAAACAATGCGGGCTTCGGAACGATAGGAAATCTTGACGAGGCGGACTATAGGGTTCAAGGCGATATTGTAAGCTTAAACGTCCGTGCTCTTACGGAGATAACTGCCGTTTCTCTACATTATATGCAAAAGGGTTCAGAAATAATAAACACCTGTTCGATAGCATCGTTTGTTCCGAATGCGAGAATGACTGTTTATTCCGCAAG
>CAMETB010000027.1 GCA_945936265.1 uncultured Clostridia bacterium | reverse complement strand
CGGCTACGAACCGGTAGGTCGAGGGTTCGAATCCCCCCAGGCGCGCCAAAATACCCCAGCCACTTTTGTGGACTGGGGTATTTTTGTGCGTCATTCGGGTGGGATTCGATATACTGCGGTAGGGGTTCCCCGAAACGAGTGTGCGAGTTTTGGGGGTTCGCGTATGGTCCCCGAAAAAACGCGCAATGAAGTGAAGCGTTTTTAGGGGAACGGGCAGTCCCCCCCAGCGCGCCCTCTCCATTTTACAGCCAAACTGTTTTGCACCCACCCTTGTGAGGCGGAATTTTTTGTTTACGGAGCATTTATGTAAACGTTTTGTAGTCTTAATTAAAAAACTTGAATTTTGCGGATTTTTGTGATACAATAAAATATACTGAAAACCGTTTTCGCGGTTAATTTACAGGAGGTATGGTATGAAAAAAGCAGTTGCCGTTATGCTCGCATCGATTTGCGTTTTGTGTTCTGCGTTTGCGCTTTCATCCTGCGAAATTACGGGAATAATAAGCCCTGTCTCCTCCTCTGTCAAGGTAACAAATACATATGAGGTTACTCTTATCTATAACAACGGGGATGAAAACGATGAGATAACGGTTGAAGAAGGCAAAACGTTTGCCACCCCCGGCGATCCGGAGAAAGAAAACTATATTCTCGAAGGATGGTACACGGATAAAAAGCTTACAAAAAAGTACGATTTTTCAAAATCCGTAACCGATGACTTAACTCTCTACGCAAAATATACTTTGGACGCCGCCACCGTGACAAACACAATTTCCAAGGATACGATGAAAAGCCTTGTAAAGGTTTACAGCAAAAATTATAATACGACGATTTTCGGAGCGGAAAAGGAGTCAAAAACTTCTCAGGGATCAGGGTTTTGCTTTTACGTTCAGGACGGATATTATTACGTTATAACGAACTACCATGTCGTAGCAGAAGATCTGTCTTACAGTAAGCAGTCGTTTACCATTGAAGATTATCAGGGAAACGTCTATACGGCTTATCTCTATAAAAACCCGAATAAAGCGGGCAGCGCAATATCACCCGAATACGATCTTGCGTGCCTGTATTTCAAACCGTCCTCCACCACCAACGTAAAAGAACTTACGATTGCGTCGGAAAATCCGGTAATAGGTGACGATGTAATCTCTCTCGGCGCGCCAAACAGTCAGTCAAATTCCGTAACCTACGGAAAAATTACGGAGTATAGAAAAATCACCCTGGACGACACATCGGAAGATTTAAGCAATGTAACATTTGAAGTCATTCACCATAATGCATACATAGATCACGGCTCAAGTGGAGGACCGCTTCTCAACTCCGATCTGAACGTTGTCGGAGTAAACTATGCCGGCGCCTCCCAAACGGGCGAGGGCTACGCCATCCCGGCAGAAAAACTGATTGAATTTCTCAACGCTTACGTGTATAACTGATAAATCAAAAATCCCCGACTCTTTTGCGAGTCGGGGGTATTTTTCGGATATTTATATCTTTCTTGCAGCTTTTATATTTTCAGTTTCTCAAACTGTGTATAGGTGCGGGAATTCTGCCGCCGCGGGAGATAAACTCCTCGCAGGAATAATTGTTGAGTTTCATTATAGGTGCGTGACCGAGAAGTCCGCCGAACTCGACGTCCTCGCCGACCCCCTTGCCGTAAACGGGGATAAGTCTTACTGCGGTGGTCTTGTTGTTTATAACGCCTATGGCTATCTCGTCAGCTATAACTCCGCTTATTGTTGCGGCAGACGTATCGCCGGGGACGGCTATCATATCAAGACCTACGGAGCATACCGCCGTCATGGCTTCGAGCTTTTCTATCGTCAAAGATCCACACTCCGCCGCCTCTATCATGCCCGCATCCTCGGAAACGGGTATAAACGCTCCGCTCAATCCCCCGACGTGGGAGGACGCCATAACGCCGCCCTTCTTTACCGCATCGTTGAGCATTGCAAGTGCCGCCGTCGTTCCGTGCGTTCCGCAACGTTCAAGTCCCATATTTTCAAGGATATGCGCAACCGAGTCGCCTACCGCGGGTGTGGGAGCAAGAGAAAGGTCTATTATTCCGTAAGGAACGCCAAGACGCTTTGAAGCCTCGTATGCTATTAACTGTCCGACCCTCGTTATCTTGAAGGCGGTTTTCTTTATCGTGTCCGCAAGATGTGAAAAATCACACACTCCCTCGCGTTTTATTGCGCTTGCAACAACTCCGGGACCCGATACGCCGACGTTTATTACGGTGTCGGGCTCGCCCATTCCGTGCATTGCACCCGCCATAAAAGGATTATCCTCGGGTATGTTGGAAAATACGACGAGCTTTGCGCAACCTATCGAATCGTTATCCCTTGTAAGATATGCGGTTTCCTTTATTACCTCGCCCATCTTCTTTACGGCGTCCATGTTGATGCCGGCTTTTGTGGTTGCGACGTTTACCGAGGAGCATACCTTGGTCGTTTTTGAGAGTGCCTCGGGAATTGCGTCTATGAGGTTTTTCGCCCCGAGGGTCATTCCCTTCTGAACGAGAGCGCCGAAACCGCCTATAAAGTTTATTCCGAGTTCGTTAGCCGCCTTTTCAAGCACGAGCGCAAGGCGAACAAACCCCTCGGCGTCAAGCGCACCGCCAATCAGCGACACAGGGGTGACCGAAACGCGTTTATTTATTATAGGTATGCCATAGGTGTGTTCAAGATCCTCTGCAGTTCTGACAAGATCTTTTGCGCTTTTGGTTATCTTGTCGTAAACCTTCTGTTCAAGTCTTTTCGGGTCGTCGCTTATGCAGTCAAACAGCGATATACCCATAGTAACGGTTCTTATATCGAGGTTTTCCTGCTTTATCATGTTGATTGTTTCGAGAATATCGTTTACGTTGAGCATTTTATACCTCTTATATGCGGTGCATCGAGTTGAATATGTCCTCGTGCATTACTCTGACGTCAAGCGATTTTTCCTTGCCCAACTTTTCAAGTTCCTTCTGGAACGAGGAAAAGGTGGTGTTCATATTCTCTATCTCAACGAGCATTATCATCGCAAAATAATCTTTGAGAACGCTCTGAGTAATATCGACTATATTGACCCCGTACTTTGCGCACTCTGCGCTGACGGTTGCTATAATTCCGATGCTGTCTTTGCCTATGACGGTAATAACTGCCTTCATTTTGTTTTTCCTTTCGGTCGTTTTTTATAAAAATCGTACACTCCAACGGGGATTTTGGGAAGTAATAGGTAATAGTGAAAAGTGAATAGGTGAGTTAAAGCGTCGCCTACTTCTTCACTATTCACTCTTACTTTTTACTTTTGTTCATCCTCCCAGGTACGCTTTTCTTATTTCCTCGCTTGCCATAAGTTCTTTGCCCGTTCCCGTGACGGTTATGCGCCCGTTTTCGAGAACGTATGCCCTGTCGGAGATGGCAAGAGATTTGTTTGCGTTTTGTTCAACGAGCAAAATTGTCGTCCCCGTGTTATGAAAATGCTTTATTATTTCAAACACCTGATCTACAAGAGCAGGCGACAAGCCCATTGACGGCTCGTCAAGCATAAGAAGTTTCGGGTGGCTCATTATTGCTCTGCCCATTGCGAGCATCTGTTGTTCCCCTCCGGAAAGAGTGCCGGCAACCTGGCTTTTTCTCTCACCGAGACGAGGAAATATGGTGTATATCTCCTCTATATCTTCTTTTATTCTGGATCTGTCCTTTTCGGTGTAAGCACCCATAAGAAGATTTTCATAAACGGTAAGCTCGGAGAAAACTCTTCTGCCCTCGGGCACCTGCGTCATTCCCATTTCAACTATTTTATGAGTAGGCATGCCCGTTATATTTTTACCGTCATAAACTATAGAGCCGTCTCTCGGCTTTATAAGTCCCATTATGCTTTGCATGGTGGTCGTCTTACCTGCGCCGTTTGCGCCGATAAGCGTAACTATTTCACCTTGATTTACCTCGAACGATATTCCCTTTATAGCCTGAATAACGCCGTAGAATACCTGAAGATCTTTTACCTCTAAAAGCGCCATAACAATACCTCCTTAATTTCCGATGTAGGCCTTGACAACCTCGGGGTTGTTAAGTGCCTCCTCGGCGGTACCCTGTGCCAGAACGGTGCCGAAATTGAGTACCGTTATCTCGTCGCAAAGTCCCGATACGAATTTAAGGTCGTGCTCGATAAGGAGTATAGTCATATTGAACTCGTCCCTTATTTTTCTTACGGTTTCCATAAGTTCCTCGGTTTCATTCGGGTTCATGCCCGCCGCCGGTTCGTCAAGGAGAAGAAGTTTCGGATTGGTTGCAAGTGCTCTTGCTATTTCAAGTTTTCTCTGCTTTCCGTACGGGAGGTTACATGCAAGGTTGTTTCTTTCCTCCTCGAGACCGAATATGCGAAGAAGTTCCTTTGCTTTATCTCTCATCGCCTTTTCGTTCTCGAAGTGGCGGGGGAACCTTAACATACTCTCAAACGGAGAGCAACGGAACTGGGGTTGGTTGTGAAGCCCTACAAGAACATTTCTTATAACGCTCATGTTGTTGAAAAGCCTTATATTCTGAAACGTTCTCGCGATTCCTTTTTTGTTTATTGTTTCCTCGCTCTTTCCGGTAAGATCCTCGCCGTCAAGGTAGAATTTGCCCGTCGTGGGCTTATATACGCCAGTGAGCATATTGAAAACGGTAGTTTTTCCCGCTCCGTTTGGTCCTATAAGACCGTAGAGTTCCTTTTCCTTTATATTGAGGTTTATATCCTGTGCGGCTTTAAGACCGCCGAAGGTGATTCCGAGATGCTCGGTTTTAAGCATTATTTTGTCACTCATCCCGTTTTCCCTCCGTATCAATATCGTTTTCATTGCCGCCCGGTAATGTTTCGGACGTATTTATATCGGTCGAGAGCACCTCGTCCATTTTTATTTTGGTTGGAATACTGCTCCATGACGCGCTGTCATCCTTTATTATAGCCTGCTTTTTATCGGGATGCTTTGCGTACAGTTTGTCAGTAATTTTTGCATAAATCTTTTTGTAAAGAGCCGAAAGCGAATATTTGTCCTTGTATTTGCTGAGTGCGGGAGCGTTGTTGAATATTACGACTACCATAAGAATAAGTGCGTAAACAAGCAGGCGAAGCGCCGAGAGGTCGCCCGGCAATTTGTTCTGAAGGAACGTGTTTATAAACGTTATGAGCGCCGCCGCTATTATGGAGCCGTTTATGCTTCCCATACCGCCGAGCACAACCATAACGAGTATTTCTATCGATTTGTTAAATGAGAAATCTCCGTATTTTATTATCGAGTTGAAACTTCCGTAAAGGACGCCGGCAACTCCGGCAAAAAATGCGGAAAGGACGAAAGCAAAAAGTTTGTAATAGGTTACGTTTATGCCCATTGCTCTTGCCGCTATTTCATTGTCTCTTATTGCGGTTATGGCTCTTCCGTGCTTACTTCTTATCAGGTTCTGAATAAGAATAAGCATTACAAGAACCATAACAAAAGCAACAATATAAAGGTTATTTCCGTAACGGTGAGGATTTTTAAGTCCTATAGCGCCGCCGAAAGCCGGAATATTCATACAGATATTACGCACTATTTCACCGAACGCAAGGGTAACTATGGCAAGATAGTCGCCTTTTAAGCGAAGCGCCGAAAAACCGACGATGTATCCGAAAATTGCGGCGACAAGACCGCCTATTATCATAGTGAGGATAAGAACTACAACTTTTGAACCGATTGTATTGAAAATCTGATTTGAAATAAATGTACCGATATACGCGCCGATACACATAAATCCCGCATGACCGAGGCTAAGCTCTCCGAGGAAGCCGACAACAAGGTTTAACGACACGGCAAGAATTATTGCAATGCCTATATTGGCAAGGAGCGTTGTTGTCGAGGTTTTAGGTTGCGATATTATGTTTATTATGAGAAAAAGCGTTATAACGGCATAGTTTATATAATATTTAGGCTTAAAACCTCTTTTTATGTTGCCGAAATATCCGACAAATCCGTTTTTAATCTTTTCAAAGCATGACGTCATATCTTACACCTTCTCTCTGCGCTTTTTGCCGAGTATGCCCGTGGGCTTTACAAGTAAAATAACTATAAGCAACCCGAATTCTATGGCGGTAGTAAACGGAGAAAGCGGTGTGCTCTTGCACACATTTTCGATAACTCCGAGCAAAACGCCACCGATAACAGCGCCGGGGATAGAGCCTATACCGCCGATAACCGCAGCAGTAAACGCTTTTATACCGGGCATGGCGCCAAGGGTCGGCATTGTGCTGGGAATCTGAAACAGATAGCATACGCTGGCTGCTGCGGCAAGAGCAGATCCTATTGCAAATGTTATCGAGATTATTTTGTTTACGTTTATGCCCATAAGCTCCGCAGCGCCTCTGTCCTCGGAAACGGCAATCATCGCACGCCCCGTTTTGGTCATATTTATAAATAACGTAAGAATTACCATGAGAATAGCGCCGACAACAAGCGTCACTATCGAGGATACTCTTACCGTAGAATTTCCTATCTGAAAATTGCCCATATTTATTATCGTAACGGGCTTTGAGGTTGAACCGTATATAAGTTGTGCAATTCCCTGGAGAAGATAGCTGACGCCTATCGCCGTTATAAGAACGGCAAGAGGAGATGCGCCTCTTAAGGGTTTATATGCGACTTTTTCTATCGCAATACCGAGCAGCGTACATACGACGACGGCGACAAGTATTGCAACAAGAGGAAATCCGCAAAGTGACATGGTAGTAAAAATAGCATATGATCCCACCATTATGATGTCACCGTGTGCAAAGTTGAGCATTTTGGCTATACCGTAAACCATGGTATATCCGAGAGCGATAAGTGCATATACGCTCCCGAGACTCAAGCCGTCAATCAATGTACTCATAAATTCTCTCTCCTTAAATACGCAACTGTTGCCTGCGGGGATAAAACCTCGCAGGCAAAGCGCTTTTTTACTTTTATTTTATCAGTTGAATTCAACTATCTGAGGAACCTTTGTAGGCTCGCCCTTTTCGTTCCAGGTAACCTCACCGGTTGCGCCCTTGAATACAAAGGTGCTCTCGGTAAGCTTTGCTCTTACTATGTCACAAAGTTCCGAGGGAGATATGGTTACGTTATCTACGTTTGCAGCCTTCATAGCGTTGTAGATAGCATATACTGCGTCGTAGCCGTCTGCTGCGAACTGGTCGGGAAGTAAGTTGTACTCTGCCTTGTATGCGTCAACGAAAGATTTGACCGTCGGGTCGGTGCTGTTTGCGTCGAAAGGCGTGATGTACATAATCTTGTTGGACACCTCAAGCTCTCCCGTTTCTTTGTTTGTAATCTGATCCTTTATTCCGTCAAATCCGTCGCATCCGAAAAGAACCGCGTTGCATCCCTTGGATACAGCCATCTTTGCGATAAGTCCTGCTTCGGTATAGTAAATGGGAAGGAAGATTACATCACAGTCCTTAAGAGCCTCTACCTGTGCGGAGAAATCTTTATTGTTTTCGGCATCAAAAGTCTTTGCGGTAAAGGATTTTCCGAGTTTGTTCATCTCCGCCGCAAAAGCGTCATAAACACCCTTGGAATAATCAGAACTCGTATCGTAAATTACGCCTACTTTTGTGTATTTTGCAGCTATGTTCCGTGCTGCCAGAACGCCCTGGTCAGGGTCGCCAAAGCAGATACGGAAGCCGTTTGACCTGTCACTTATAACAGATGCGGTAGATGCCGAGGGGGTCATAAAGAGAAGGTTGTTTTCTTCGGCCTTGGAAGCAAACGATTCGCAAGCGCCCGATGTTACCGCGCCTATGGATATCTGCATTCCTGCCTCGTAGAGAGCGTCGTATCCGCTCGCTGTCAAAGATGCGGTTGCCTGATCGTCCTTCATTTCATACTTGAAGAATTTGCCGTTTAAGCCGCCTTTAGCGTTTATTTCCTTTATTGCAAGTTTTGCCCCGTTGTTTACGGATATACCGTATGACGAAGCGTCACCCGTCAAAGGTCCGGTTGCTCCGATAAAGTATTCCGTGTTGTTCTCTGCATAATTCTTTGCACTGCCGCCGCAGGATGCCAGGGTGGCAACTGCCATGACGAGCACAAGAGCAACACTGAAGATTCTTGCCAATGTCTTTTTCATTTTCTTATCCTCCGAAAAATATTTTTTATTAAAAAAGCAGGAGTTTTATATCTCCTGCCTGTTTAATCTTATAAACTTGCTTTTAATTAAGCATTGCAGGATATTCTGTTTTCCTTATTACTATACCTGTCATAATGGAGAGTATAATCACGGATATGACTCCGCCCACTATAATAAGGCTAAGGACGCCCAAAAAAGCAAAAGCGGATATTGCCGCAGCAATACCCGTCATTAAAACAGCGCAGAAAGAGAACGCAGACTTACCCTGTGTTGCAGATCGATCATACGATTTACATGCACACGCTCTCATAACTACATTCTCCTTACCCTGTAAAAATATCTTGAAAAGAGTATACCACATATGAAATATGCGTGTCAAGGTTTATTTTTTACAAACTGACACGCATATTTTTTGAAGTTTTTGTCAAATTAGCATAAATTATTTGTTTTTTCTCTTTGCAAAAGCTCTTTGTACAACCTTTACAAGCTCTACAAGAGGTATTATACAAAATGCAAGACCGAGCGCTATCGCATATTCCGCAAGGCTTATTTCCTCGAAGCCGAATGCGTTTTTAAGGAACGGGATGTAAATTACCGCGGTGGTGAGCGCAAGGGCTATACCGCACGCACCCCAGAGGAATACGTTTTGCTTTTTGAGCGCAAATATCGAATTTCTCCTCGAGCGCATATTGAACGCCTGGAATATCTCCGCCATTGACATTGTTAGAAACGCCATTGACATTCCGTCATTGGAGTCTACAAACTCCCATGCTCCTTCCTCAAGAACGTGACCTATCATATAGGCAAGAACGGTGAGTATCGAAACGAAAATGCCCTGATAGAGAATATCGTAGGCAACTCCGCCGTGGAAAATTCCCTCCTTTGAGTCACGCGGGGGATTTTTCATCGTGTTCTGCTCCTCGGGCTCCATACCGAGAGCAAGCGCGGGAAGCGAATCCGTTATAAGATTTATCCACAGTATATGTGCGGGTTTGAGAATTGTGAAGCCTGCCATCATGGCAAAGAATATGGAAATAACCTCGCTTAGATTGGAGGAGAGGAGGAACTGTATCGCTTTTCTTATGTTTGCGTAAATTCTGCGCCCTTCCTCGACTGCGCTGACTATCGTCGCAAAATTGTCGTCGGCAAGAATCATATCGGCAACGTTTTTGGTAACGTCCGTTCCCGTAATGCCCATGCCTATACCGATGTCCGCACTCTTTATACTCGGCGCGTCGTTTACTCCGTCACCCGTCATTGCAACTATCTTGCCGAGCGACTTCCATGCCTTGACTATGCGTACCTTGTGTTCCGGCTGTACTCTTGCATAAACCGAGTAATTCTGAACGGTTTTTGAGAGTTCCTCATCCGATATTGCGTTAAGTTCCGTACCTGTTATCGCCTGTGAAGCGTCGGTGAGAATACCGAGTTCTTTCGCTATCGCAACCGCCGTATCCTTGTGGTCGCCCGTTATCATAACGGCGCGGATACCTGCGCTCCTGCACTGTTCCATCGCCGCCTTTACCTCGGGGCGAACGGGATCTATCATACCGACAAGCCCTATAAAGATAAGATCGTGTTCAAGGTTTTCGGGGGAGGGGTCCGAGGGCTTTTCCCCGTGAACTCTGTAAGCCGAGGCAAGAACGCGCAGAGCCTTGTCTGCCATTCTCTTGTTTTCAGAGAGTATCCTTGCCCTGTCCTCTTCCGTAATATCCGCAACCGAGCCGTCCTTCAGTATCTTCGTGCACTTTTTAAGCACTTCGTCGGGCGCGCCCTTTGTGTACTGTATTATTCCGCAGTTCGTCTTGTGAACGGTGGACATCATTTTTCTCATCGAGTCAAACGGTGCCTCGCATATTCTCGGCTCTTCCTCTTTGAGTTTTGTCTTAGGGAGCGAGTTTTTGTTTGCGTATGCGACAAGCGCCGCCTCGGTCGGTTCTCCGACTACCTCGTCGCCCTCAAGTTCTGCGTCGGAACAAAGTGCCATAGAGCGGCAAAGCATGCCCCTGTCGTCGCATACATCCTCAACAACTGTCATTTTGTTCTGCGTAAGAGTACCCGTCTTATCCGAGCAGATTATCTGCGTGCATCCGAGCGTTTCAACCGCCGTAAGTTTTCTTATAACCGCATTTCTGCGCGACATTTTTGTAACGCCTATTGAAAGGACTATCGTAACAACCGTTGCAAGTCCCTCGGGCACTGCCGCAACCGCAAGGGAAACCGCAAGCATAAACGTATCAAGCACGGTGTCAATAGTAAAACTGCCCGCTTTTATTATTCCGACGGCAAATATTATAACGCATATGCCTATAACTAAATAGGTAAGAATTTTCGAGAGCTGACCGAGTTTTTTCTGAAGGGGCGTCGCTTCGTCCTGCGCCTGCGTAAGCGCAGTTGCTATCTTGCCCATCTCGGTGTCCATACCGGTTTTGCATACTATCGCAATACCTCTGCCGTAAACGACGGTACTGCCCATATAAACCATATTTTTTCTGTCGCCGAGAGGAACATCGTCTCCCGAGAGGGCTTTCTCAGCTTTTGTTACCGGTACGCTCTCTCCAGTGAGCGCCGCTTCCTCAACCTGCATAGATGCACATTCAAGTATTCTTGCGTCGGCAGGAACAGCGTCTCCCGCCTCGAGTATTATAACGTCGCCGCATACGAGATCTTCACTTTTTACATGAGTTATAATCCCGTCACGCATTACTTTGCTTGTTGCCGCCGTCATCTCGGAAAGTGCCGCTATAGCCTCCTCGGCTTTACTCTCCTGGACAACGCCGAGCACCGCATTGAGTATTACGACGAACAAAATTATAAACACATCCGTAAACGATTCGTTTTCAAACGCCGCCGTAATTCCCGAAAGTACCGCCGCGGCGAGCAAAACTATCGTCATCGGGTCTGTAAGCTGAGACAAAAATCTCATGATAAGAGACTTCTTTTTGCCCTCGGCAAGTTTGTTTTTCCCGTTTTTTTCAAGTCTTTCGGCGGCTTCCTGCGAGGTAAGCCCCCCTTTGTCTGAGCCAAGTTCCGCTATGACTTCTTCCTTCTCGTCTGAATAGAAATTCATACTTTTTTCTCCTTACATAAGAATAGGTATAAAATCATTTATCCGTCACTGCACATTCTGCCATTAAAATACGACTTAAGGCAAATAAAAAAGTGCGTACAGGCGCACTCCGACATATCGGGCGCCAAAGACTTCAAAATGCGAGTCTTGCCGTTTAATGCAAAGCCGGATTTTTCGCACGTGCGAAAACCGTGATGTTGACCTTGCCACGCAAAGCGCCGACTACTCCCCCGATATTTTTGTAAGATAATATTATCACATATACTCCCTTTTGTCAATAGAAAATTTTTATAATGTTTCACACGCACACCGCGGGAATTTGCAGAAATATTCCGCAACACAAATGAACTGCTCCGTTCAGTGTGTCCCGCCATTTAGGCAACCCCGTTTGCAATCTGTTGACAAAAAGGCGGCGGGAGCAAGCCCCCGCCCTACTTATACCTTTTCACTTTTCCCTATTCCCTTTTTTCTCGTCCTCGTACATTATGTGGTCCTTGTTTTCTTCACGGGTGATAAAGTATTCCTCGGGTGAAAAATCGGGAAATTCTTCGGGCATGGAAGATTTCAGAGCGCATATTGCAACGGCAAGTTCATGCTCGTCAGGTTCTTTTGTTGTCAGCCTCTGCATCCAAAGCCCCGGAGCCGAGCAAATTTTCGTAAACAGATTATCGTGCTTGCCGGCGTACATTATAAACTCGTACCCCACCCCGACAATGACGGGAATAAGAAGTATTTTAAGTATAATTCTCAGATACAGCTTATCCCAGAACGGAATAAACATCCCCACTATTATACCGATAAATATCATAACGAACATAAAGCTCGTTCCGCAACGGGGGTGAAAGCGTGTGCATTTTTTCGCATTTTCCGGCGTAAGTTCAAGCCCTTTTTCATAGCACGCTATTGATTTATGCTCCGCGCCGTGATATTGAAACGTTCTCTTTATATCTTTCATCAAAGATATTGAAACTATATAAAGAATAAACACGCCTACCTTGACAACGCCCTCAATAAGTGCCTTGACGTATCTGTTAAGTTCGCCGAAAAGCATTTCAACTCCCCTTGCCGCATATGTGGGAAGCACGCTGAAAAGCAATATTGCGAGCGCGGCACCGAAAATTACCGACATAAGCATTATAAAAAACGTGCTGCTGCCCGATTTTTTCTTGTCCTTGTCTTTATCCTTGTCCTTTTCGTCCTCGTCAAGTCCGAGCGCGTCGGTACCCGTATTCATCGTCTTTACCGAAAGTATGAGCGATTCTATAAATCCGACAACCCCTCTTATTAACGGGAGCCTGAAAAATTTGCATTTTTTCTTTACCGACGTAAACTTCTGATTTATTATTTCAATGGAACCGTCCTCTTTTCTTACGGCTATCGATACGTTTTCGTCGTGTTTCATCATAACTCCCTCGATAATCG
This sequence comes from uncultured Clostridia bacterium, assembly GCA_945936265.1. Taxonomy (GTDB): domain Bacteria; phylum Bacillota; class Clostridia; order Oscillospirales; family CAG-272; genus RGIG2000. The sequence continues at coordinate 1,021 of CAMETB010000027.1, read as the reverse complement.
CCTGACCGCCGACGCGGTTACGGCGACACGAGAGATCGGAACAATTTTTGTCCATCAGTTCTCCTTTTCCTCTTTATCAAGATAACTCTGCAATATAAGGCAGGCGGACATTTCGTCAATTATCTCCTTGCGCTTTTTGCCCCTTGTGTCCGTTAAATTAAGTATCGTATGTGCGTTCGCGGTTGAAAGGCGTTCGTCTACAAGCTCGACTTTAATACCCGACAATCTCTCAAGTTCCGCCGCGAAATCGCGCACCTTCTGAGAGCGGAAGCCGAGTGAGCCGTCCATGTTTACAGGATGCCCGAGTACTATAAGAGAAACGCCGTGCTGTTTTGCAAAATCAGACACCTGCTCGGCTGTTTTTTTGAAATTGTTGCATTTTATACAGCCTGCCCCGCTTGCTATTGACATTGTTGATAAAGCAAGACCTGTCCTTGCGTCTCCGAAATCTACCCCGAGAATTTTTTTGTACTCCATCCGATACTCCAAATAAGTGATTTTAACTTATTCTATCACATTTTTACGCGCATTTCAATTATGTATTACATTTTTTTGCTTTTGTAATTGCATTTTCGCAAAATATGTGGTATATTATATATAGAAAGAATTGAAAAGGGAGTGATTTTCGTGAACGATAAGAAAAAAGACGTTGTAAAAGGCTTGCTTGTTTTCTCGGGCGTTATACTTTCAATAGCCGGCGCTCTTGCCGTACTCTATAAAGTATTTACCAAGCATTTCAAAGTTTCTATCGAAATGTGCCCCGATGACGATGATGACGAATGTCCGTGTGACGAGTGCAGAAAATCCGACGATATAGAATTTGACCTTACCTCCGACGACGAGACCGAAAAAGAGCCTGTCGAAGAAACTAAAAACGACTAAAAGCAAAGCGTTGCCGAAAGGCAACGCTCTGTTTTTATGTGAGCAAGCCGTCTGCCGTGGAACCCGCCGAAACATAGAAGAACCGTAGGGACCGGCGTCCCCGACGGTCCGACAAACAATTTGCACCTTGTAGGGACCG
>CAMETB010000026.1 GCA_945936265.1 uncultured Clostridia bacterium | reverse complement strand
CTTTTATCGAATCCCCGATAAAGGGAGGGGACGGTAATACCGAATACCTTTGCGCTTTTTCACGCTCGGGCGGCACACTTGATGAGAAAACAATAAAAAATATCGTTTTAAGATAAATACCGGAGGAGATTATGAAATCAAAAAGGCAGGAAAAAATACTGGATATTATCGAAAAAGAAGTAGTAGCTACGCAGGAAGAACTCATAAACGCTCTTAAAAGGGAAGGCTACAGCGCAACGCAGGCAACCGCTTCAAGAGATATAAGAGAGCTCCGTCTTCTGAAAGTTACGGTTGACGGAGTTTACAGATATGTTGCTCCGAAGACGGAAAGCGACGACGCGTCAAAATACAATCATGCGCTTTTTTCATCGATAAAATATGTCGCCGCATCTCTTAACAATGTAGTCATAAAGACTAACCCCGGGCTTGCCAATGCGGTGTGCGCAGGCATAGATTCGTTAAACGATGAGAGCATCCTCGGTTCTGTTGCGGGAGACGATACCATAATAATCGTCGCAAGATCCGAAGAGGCGGGGGCTGTGTTAAGGGACAAGATCGGCAAACTTGCCGGAAAGTAATATCGGGGGGAAAAATGCTTGATTTTTTGCATATTGAAAACGTAGCCGTCGCAAAAAACATAGATATAAGCCTTCCCGACGGTTTCAATGTATTTACCGGAGAGACAGGAGCCGGTAAGTCGGTTATAATAGATTCCATATCTCTGCTGCTCGGAGCAAAGGCCTCAAAGGAAATCATAAGGCAGGGCGAGGACAGGGCTTTTGTCAGCGCGCTGTTTTCGGATGTGGGAGACGAAGTCTATGCGGCTTGTGACGAGTACGGGATACCGTACGACAGGGACGACGCATTCTCACTCTCAAGGGCGATTACCTCCGACGGAAAAAGCACTGTAAAAATAAACTCGAGAGCGTCAACTCTCGTACAACTGAAAGCTATAGGGCAGCAGCTTATAAACATTCACGGGCAGAACGAAAGCCAGAGCTTTATGAGCAAATCAAACCAGACTCTTATGCTTGACGGATATTCCGAGTGTGAAAAAGAACTTTCCGCGTACTCCGTAATTTATGAAAAACTCGGAAAAATCAAAAACGAAATCAAGGAAATTTCCGAGGCAAACAAGCAAAAGGAAATGATGGTCGATATCCTTAAATTCCAGATAAAAGAGATAAGCGCGGCTAAACTGAAAGACCCCGACGAGGAAGAAAAACTCATAACTTTAAGAAATAAATTAAGAGAGTCGGAAAAGATAATAAAGCAGTCATCAACGGTGTATAAAGCGCTTGTCAACAATGAAAGCGGAGTCAGCGCAACCGTTTTGATAGGCAAGGCAATAGACGCTCTTGAGCGCCTCTCGGAATATGAGCCGTCCGCTGCGGAAATGGCTGAAAAGCTGTCTTCTTATAAGTGTGAAATTACGGATATTGCCGAGAGGGCGCACGATATATGCGGTTTTGACGAGTCTGAAGACCCGGAGAAGAAACTTGAGGCGGTTGACGGCAGACTTGCCCTCATTCAGAAATTGGAGCGAAAATACGGCTCCTCTGTGGCTCAGGTGATAGAGTTTGGTAAAAATGCGGAAAACAAACTCAAATTGCTCGAGGACGGAGAGGAAAGAGAAGAAGAACTCAAAGGCGAATATAAGAAACTGTACGCCGAGGGGCTTTTGCTTGCAGACAAAATTCACGAAAAGAGGGAAAGCGGAGCAAAAAGTCTTTCAAAGGCAGTAAAGAGCGCACTTGAATTTCTCGATATGCCGAAGGTTATATTCGAAATATCCGTAAAAAAGGTGGAGAGGGACGGAAAAACCGTTCTCGGACAAAACGGATATGATGATGTTGAGTTTATGATAGCCACCAATGTCGGCGAGGAACCCTCTCCCATGAGCAAAATAGCGTCGGGCGGAGAACTTTCAAGGATAATGCTTGCATTAAAGAGCACAATTTCAACGGAAAACGGCGCAAAAACGGTAATATTCGACGAGATAGACACGGGAGTTTCGGGAAGCACGTCACAGAAGATAGGAATAAAACTTTCAGAGATATCAAAAAGCGCACAGACTCTTTGTGTAACCCATTCGGCGCAGATAGCGTCACTTGCCGACAATCATTTCCTTATAAAGAAGTCCGAGGTTGACGGAAGGGCGCAGTCAAGCGTACACCTGCTTGACGAAGGTGAAAGAGTTGACGAAATAGCAAGGATTATCGGCGGAATAAACGTAACGGAAAAGCAGTACGCCGCCGCAAGAGATCTTTTAAAGCAAGCGAAGGAACTTTGCTGAAATGAAAAGATACAACGTTATTTTACTCGATGCCGACAATACGCTTTTCGATTTTGATATGGCGGAGAAAAACGCAGTATCCGCAATTTTCGGAAAATATAATATCCCAAACGATTTTATCCCGATATATTCGGGAATAAATAAATCTCTGTGGGAAGAACTCGAGCAGGGGAAAATCACAAGAGAGCGACTAAAGGTAAAGAGATTTGAAATAATCTTTTCCATGGCAAAGGTGCATCTTGACGATGGGGAGCGCGTTGCCGGGGAATATACCCATCTCCTTGCCGAGCAGTCAATACTCTATGACGGCGCTCTTGACGTGTGCCGAAAACTGCGCTCTCTCGGCAAAAAGATTTACATAGTTACAAACGGCAATATAGGCGTTCAGAAGAGAAGATTTGAAAAAAGCGGTCTTTGCGATTACGTTGACGGGATATTTATATCGGAAAGCGTGGGATTTGCAAAACCTGCAAAAGAGTATTTTGACTACGTACTTGAAAAGACCGGCGCAAAAAGGGAAGAATGCCTGATAATCGGCGATTCTCTCGGCTCCGATATACTCGGTGGAATAAATTCGGAGATAGATACCTGCTGGCTTAACCAAAAAAATAATGAGAATACAAAAGATTACGCTCCGACATATACTGTAAATAGTCTTTCTGACATTTTCGGTATTATCGGAGGGTGAATATGGATTATCGTGCGCTTACTGATTACCTCGGAAAAAATGAAGTGCATTATGAAAGAAATGCAAAAACGTCATCTCTTGTTTCGTTCAGAATAGGGGGAACCGCGGATCTTATTGTTTATCCAGATACGGAGGGCGAGCTCGCTCAAGTTCTGAAAATATCGCATGAAAACGGATATAAGTATGTGGTGCTCGGGAACGGGACAAATTCGTTTTTTTGCGACGGAAATTACGGCGGCGCGGTAATAGTTACGTCAAGGCTGAACAGAATATATACGGAAGGAGATACGCTTGTCGCAGAGTGCGGAGCATCACTTACGGAATGTGCAAAGGTCGCCATGGAAAACGGTCTTTGTGGTATGGAATTTTTATTCGGTATACCGGGTAGCGTCGGCGGTGCGGTATGTATGAATGCCTCTGCCTTCGGGTCTTCCGTTTCCGATATACTCCGGGAGAGCAGGGTTATTGATGTTGAAAACAACAGCATATATGTACTCGGTGCCAAAGAACACGACTACTATATAAAGCATTCCGCTTTTTCGGGAAATAAAAATCTTGTTGCTTTAGAGAGCAGATTTCATCTTTGCAAAGGCGATAAAGAGGCAATAAGAGCCAAAATGAGCGACTTTCTTAAAAGAAGGAGCATGAGCCAGCCGCTCGACTTTCCGAGCGCAGGGAGCGTCTTTAAAAGACCGAGAGGACTATATGCCTCAAAGCTTATAGACGAGGCGGGACTGAAGGGACTTACCCTCGGCGGTGTTTCCGTCTCCGAAAAACACGCCGGCTTTATAATAAACAAAAAGGACGGCACCGCAAAGGACCTGCTTAAACTGATTGAGATCATAAAGATAGTAATCAGGCATAAAAGCGGGACAGAACTCGAAGAAGAAATAATTTATATGGAGTGAAAAATGAAATCGTTTTCCGTCAGTGTAAAAAGCCAACTTGCGGCGGACACGCAAAAATCAAGAATAAAAACCTGTTGCGCATTTTCCCTTATTTATGGGATAATGTCGTTCTCACGTTCTAAAGAAGGCAGGCTGTTTTTAAAAACGACAAATGCCGAAATTGAAAAGCTGTTTTCTGAGACCTGTGCTTTCTTAAACTCAAAGAAAAAATTTTTTCATGAAACAAAAAACGGAGAATTGTCTGTAAACGCTGACTTTATCAAATATTCTACATTTGCCGAATATAAGAATTTTCTTTTCAGATGCCCTCATTGTGCGGAATATTACATGAAGGGTATGTTTTTATCTCACGCAACGCTTATCAATCCGCAAAACTCTTACAGGCTTGAGTTTGTTTTCGATAACGGAGACGGCGCTTCAACAGTTTCCTCCGTTCTTTCGTCAATGGGAATTGACGCAAAATACGGAATAAGAAATTCAAAACATGTGCTTTACATAAAGGAAAGCACAAAAATAGAGGACTTTCTCGCCTTAATAGGCGCCAATAATGCCGCTTTTACTCTTATAAACGAGCAGATACGCAAGGAACTCAGAAACAATGCAAACAGGGCGACCAACTGCGACTCAGCAAACATAAGCAAATCGGTAAACGCCTCCAAAAAATACATATCGGTGATAAACGAACTCAAAAAAAGCGGAGATTTTGAGCTTCTGACGGATCAGTTGAAAGAGGCGGCAGAGAAAAGAATCGAGTTTGAAGAACTCAATTTTTCGGACCTCGGAAAAAAATTCGACCCTCCGATATCAAAGTCGGGCGTTTATCACAGGCTTGAGAGAATAGTCGCTTTCTATGACAAAATAAAAAAGGACAAGCAATAATTTTACGGGCAATAATGCGGAAAGGAGAGATATTATGGACTTTGTACATTTGCACCTGCACAGCGAATACAGTCTGCTTGACGGAGCGTGCAGGATAAAGGATATTCCCAAAAGAGCAAAAGAACTCGGTCAGAGTGCGGTTGCCATAACGGACCACGGCAATATGTTCGGCGCAGTAGAGTTTTATAAATCCTGCGTTGACGAAGGGATAAAGCCCATAATAGGCTGTGAGGCCTATGTTGCTCCCTCCGACAGATTTGAGAAAAGCAAGGTAAACGGCAGTGCGTACTCTCATCTCGTTCTTCTCGTAAAAGACGAAGTCGGATATAAAAACCTGTCATATCTCGTTTCCTCGGGTTATACGGAAGGCTTTTATATAAAGCCGAGAATAGATATAGAAATTTTAAGAACGCATAGCGAGGGCTTAATTGCCCTTTCCGCCTGTCTTGCCGGATATATTCCTCACTGCATAGTAGCCGGAAATATAAAAGGCGCAGAGGAATATATAAGGCTTATGCAGAATATTTTCGGACGTGAAAATTTCTATCTCGAGCTTCAGAACCACGGAATTTCCGATCAGACTACCGTAAATGCGGCACTTGTAACTCTCTCCGAAAAGACGGGGGCACCGCTTGTATGCACAAACGATGTTCATTACATTAAAAAATCCGACGCCTATATACAGTCGATTCTTATGTCGATACAGACAAACACAACAATTTCCGAAACCCCGAAGATAGCTTTTCCGACGAATGAATTTTATATGAAGAGCGCAGAAGAGATGGCGGGATTGTTCGGGGAATATGAAAACGCCGTATCAAACACGGTGAAAATTGCGGAGCAATGCAATTTCTCGTTTGAATTCGGCAAAACCAAACTTCCGAAATATCCGTTAAACAACGAAACAACGGCGTATGAATATCTTAAGAAACTCACGTACGACGGTTTTGATAAGAAAATAAAAAGCGGCAGGATAGTTTTTACCGACGAGCACCCCGAAAAAGAGTATCGTGACAGAATAGGATATGAACTCGGCGTCATTCATGAAATGGGCTATGACGATTATTTCCTTATAGTCTGGGATTTTATAAATTACGCAAAGACAAACGGTATTCCGGTAGGCCCCGGCAGAGGCTCGGGGGCGGGGAGTCTTGTGGCGTTTCTGCTCGGTATAACCGACGTTGACTCTATAAAATTCGAATTGCTTTTCGAGAGATTTCTCAATATAGAGCGTGTAAGTATGCCCGATATAGATACCGATTTCTGTTATGAACGCCGTGACGAAGTAATAGAGTATGTTAAAAGGAAATACGGCGCCGATCATGTGGCGCAGATAGTGACATTCGGTACAATGGCTGCAAAGGCGGCTGTACGCGACGTCGGTCGTGTTCTTGAAGTGCCTTACTCCGATGTTGATCTTATATGCAAAAATATCCCGAAAAGATTGAATGCCACCCTGAAAGAGGCATTTGACGAGAGTGAAGAAATACGCAAACTTTACAATAACGACGCAAAAATAAAACAACTTTACGATACCGCGATGGCGATAGAGGGTATGCCTCGCCATGCGTCGACGCATGCCGCCGGGGTGGTTATAACTGACAAACCGCTTGTTGAATATCTTCCGCTTGCGGTAAACGGCGATATAACGGTAACGCAGTACGATATGGATACCGTTGCAAAACTCGGACTTCTGAAATTCGATTTTCTCGCACTCCGATATTTAACTATCATCTCGGATACGGAAAAACTGATAAAAAAGAGAATACCCGACTTTGATATAACAAAAATACAGATTGACGATAAGGACACCTATAAATTTATTTCTTCGGGCAAAACGGACGGAGTTTTCCAGCTTGAGTCCGACGGAATAAAGCAAGTGCTTATAAGACTTCAGCCTGAATGTATAGACGATATTATAGCGTGTATAGCGCTTTACCGCCCCGGTCCTATGGACTCGATACCGTTGTATATAGAAAGACGGCACAACAGGGCAAAGATAGAATATAAGACGCCTCTTGTCGAGCCTATACTCAGATCAACTTACGGATGCATAGTCTATCAGGAACAGGTAATGCAGATTTTCAGCCGTGTGGGCGGTTATTCCTACGGTCGTGCGGATATCGTGCGCAGAATGATGTCCAAGAAAAAGACCGAGGAGATGAAAAAAGAGAGAAGCACATTTATTGAGGGCGCTTTGAAAAACGGAGTTTCAGAGGATGTTGCCGCGTCACTTTTTGACGAGATGGAAAGCTTTGCAAAATATGCGTTCAATAAAAGCCATGCCGCCGCATACGCCGTAATATCCTATCGGACCGCATATCTGAAATCAAAATTCACGAAAGAGTATTACGCGTCTCTTATAACCTCTGTACTCGGAAATACGGAAAAGATGACGGAATATATAGACGAGTGCGGGAAGATGGGCATTTGCGTTTTACCTCCCGATGTAAATACGAGTGACGTCTGTTTCTCGGTGGATGACGGGAAGATACTTTTCGGTCTTCTGGCGATTAAAAATGTAGGCAAAAACTTTATTTCTGCAATTGTAGAAAATCGTCGTGAGAACGGTAAATATGCATCTTTTGAAGATTTTGTATTTCGTCTTAAAGACGAGGACATAAATAAGAGACAAGTTGAATCGCTTATAAAAGCGGGCGCATTTGACTCCCTCGGTATCCACCGTTCTCGGCTTCTTGCGGTTTATCAGGAGATAGTTGACAGCGCCGCAAGCATTTCAAAAACAACGTCAAACGGTCAGCTCGATCTGACTTTGCTTATGGGAAGTGATGAAGTAAACGCATCTATGCCTAAGTTCAGATATCCCGACATTCCCGAGATGGACAAAAAAGAACTTCTTTCCTGTGAAAAAGAAGTCCTCGGTATGTATTTTTCGGGCAGGGTACTCGATTCGTATAGTAGGCATTTGTCTAAAATAAATCCCGTGCCAATATCTGATATACTTTGCGGAAAGATAAAAGACAAGCAAAAGGTAAGAGTTGCGGGTATTGTGACATCGAGAACGGTAAAGAAAACGAAAAACGGTGACAATATGGCTTTTGTCGGTATCTATGACGGGGGAGGAGAAATTGAAGTTATCGCTTTTCCGAAAATCTACGGGCAATTTTCGGATCTTCTGACGGAAGAAAACGTGATTTATATAGACGGCACGGTATCGAAACGCGACGAAGAAGAAAGTAAAGTTATAATGAACGGCGCAGAGTACCTCACGGAAAACTCGGAGTATATACCGGATGACACGATTACAAAAAGGCTCTTTCTGAAAGTAGAGGATACAAACTCCCCAATAGTTTCCGAAATTATTGATACACTGAAAGGATTCAAGGGCGACACGGAAATCATTTTTTACAATTGTAAAACAAAGAAATATGTAAAGGCGTCGGGCCTTACGATATCGGTAAACGACAATATACTGTCAATTCTCAAAGATATTCTCGGCGCCGACTCCGTGGTTTTGCAATAGTCAATAGTATTCTTCGAGAATCCTGTTCAACTCCTCTTTGCTTTCGGCTTTTATGCCGTCGGAGAGGAGTTTCTGATCGCTTTTCGGCAGAGTGAATACATAAACATCAAGCGTATAAAGGAGTGAGCCGTCTTCAAATACTCCTATTCTGCCGTTGTATTCCTTAACCTCATAATCATCATTGTCCTCCGATATGTTTATTACCGGCAACGCGCCCGTATCGTTTTTCGGGGAGGCTATTTTTTCAAGCTTTGAATCAAAAACGAAAAAGCATGTCATAAGCGACGCGGCGAAAAGCAATAAAATCAGAAAGACCGTAAAATAAAAATACTTTTTTTCAATGTACAACTCGTTTGTGTTTTCGGATTCCATTTTTTTAAACTCCTTACCAAAGAATATATTCTATTGTTGCGCAAATAATAGTGATATATACGAAGTAAGGAGATTTTTATCTTGAAAAAATTAAAAAAACGCTTATGGATAAAGATTATTTTATCGCTTTTTTCGATATTCCTGCTTGCTTCGGTTGTCACAGGCATTTATATCGACAAAAAAATCGACAAGGAGATGGACCTCGGGCTTATAAGGACAGGCGCGTCTTCCGTCACTAAAATATATTATTTCGATTATGAAAACAGAGCAAGGCGGGCAGGAGAGGCAAAAGAACTTGAGGATGAAGAAATATTTCTTCAAAGGAGCGAGTGGTGCTCGTTTTATTCTATGCCGGATGCGCTTGCAAACGCTTTTATAGCGGTTGAAGACCACCGCTTTTTTGAGCACGATGGGGTTGATTGGTTAAGGACTGCCAAAGCCTCCCTGAATTATGTGTTCAAGTTTGACGAATCAGGATACGGAGGCTCAACTATAACGCAACAACTTATAAAAAATCTGACGGGGGATAATAACGTCACGCCGAAAAGAAAGGTAGAGGAGATTTTCCGCGCGCTGAATCTTGAAAAGAAACTCGGCAAAACGGAGATTCTCGAACTTTATCTCAACGTGGTATATCTCTCCGAAAACTGTTACGGAGTAGGAAGTGCGGCGCAACTCTATTTCGGTAAAGATGTATCAAATTTGACAATTGCCGAATGTGCATCGATAGCCTCAATAGTAAAAAATCCTTACAAATATGACCCGTACAGATTTCCCGAAAATAATTTAAAGCGCAGAAGAGTGGTACTCGGAGAAATGCTGAAATACGGAATGATAACCGATGAGGAATATAAAGAGGCTTATAACGAGGAGCTTTCCATAAATCCCGATATAGAAAAAGAGCGTTCAAGCGGAATATACTCGTGGTACACGGAAGCGCTTATAGAGGAAGTCAGCGAGGATATGTCCAATGAATACGGCATTTCAAAAAAAGCCGCCAAAATGATGATAATGAAGGGCGGACTTAATATCTATTCGGTAATAGACCCAGAAATTCAGAAGTACGCCGAGAGCGTGTTTGAAAATTACAGCGCATATATCCTTCCCGGAAGTGACGGAAAATATCCGAACGCAGGCTGTGTTATACTCGACCCGGAAACCTCGGATATTCTTGCAATAGTGGGCGATATAGGCAAGAAAAACGCAAATCTTATTTTCAATCACGCAACTGACGCCAAGCGCCCTCCGGGCTCCGCATTGAAGCCCCTTTCCGTCTATGCACCGGCGCTTGAAAACGGTATTATAACTTACTCGACAGTCATTGACGACACACCCTTTTCAATAATGGACGCAAAGCCGTGGCCGAGGAACTCTCCGAATGTCTACAGAGGGCTTATATCCTCGGCTTATGCGGTTGTACACTCCGTAAATACCGTATCGGTTAAACTTCTTGACAGAATAGGTGTAGAAAACTCGTATAAATTCTTAACCGATAAGTTCGGGCTGTCACTTAACGCAAAAAGCGATAAATCCGCATCTCCTCTGGCACTCGGTCAGTTAACCTACGGAGAGAGCGTTTTAAATATGACAAACGCCTATTGTCCGATAGCGAACGGAGGATATATGAACACGCCGAAAACTTATCTTTATGTTACCGACAACTACGGCAACGTCATACTTTCCAAGGAAACGAAAAGGGAACAGGTAATATCGGAATCTACCTCCTGCATATTGACAAAAATGCTCCAGAATGTTGTGTTAAGCGGTACGGCACAGGGTATGGATATAGCAAACAAAGTTGACGTTGCGGGCAAAACGGGTACAACGAGCGACAGTTACGATAAATGGTTTATCGGATATACTCCGTATTACGTCTGCGGCGTTTGGTGCGGCTTTGACACTCCGACCACTATGTCGTATGGCAAAAACCCGTCTTGCCAATTATTTGACGCGGTTATGTCGCTTGCTCATAAAGGTATAGAAATCCCCAAAAGCTTTACAATTTCCGATGACGTTTGCCAAGCGGAATATTGCGAGGATTCGGGTGACCCGAGAGGAAACCGCATATCGACGGGATATTTTGTAAAAGGTACGGAGCCCACCGAAAAATGCAATATACACAAGCCCGTTACCATCGATTTAAGGGACGGATTTGAAGCCGAAGCGCACACGCCGAGCTACGCAAGGCGCACGGTCGGTTTGCTCGATTATAGCCGCCCGGACTTTCCCTATGACGTAAAGATAATAGATTCCGACTATCTTATAGAATCGAGAAAAAGGCACTTACAGGGTAATTAAAAAGAAAATCGCCTCATACATTGTTGTGAGGTGATTTTTTTGAAGGCTATTAAAAAACTGTCCTGCTTTTTTGACAGAATAGACAGAGAAATAAGAATGATAAGGGCAAAAGCGTTGATTATTTGCGCTTCGATTTTTCTCGCGATAGGAATTATATCGTGGATAATAGGCGGCAGAGTTGACAGAATAACGTTTTTCTTTGTATTCCCGAGATGCGCTATGAAAACCCCGTTTATGTTTATAATATGGGGAATATCATTTGCTTTTTGCGGGGCGATACTCGCAGGCATACTCTGCGGGTGCGAAAAATACAGAAAAAATCAGGCGTTCAAATGTGCGCTTTTCCTTGTTATCATGCAGGTTTTCATCTATACCGCATACCCTTTGTTTTTCGGCGCTTCGGCACCGTTTGTCGCGTTTCTCGCCTTTATTATTGCGGAAATATTCTGCCTGCTTTGTATTCTTTCGTGCGTAAAAATTTATTCTCTCTGGACGATTTGCTTAACTATCCATTTCCTCTGGCTACTTTATAACGGGTATGTGGCTCTGGCATTTGCTCTTATAAACTGAAAAAATATGTTGACAAATAATTTTTGTGATAGTATAATGTAGTCAGACAAATAAAGTAAGGAGAGTTTAAAATGAAAACTTGTAAAATCAGACTTTCTTCAATTCAGGACGTAAGAGATTTTGTCGAAATCGTTACCCGTTACGATATGGAAATAGACTTGTCAAGCGGCAGATATGTTGTTGACGCCAAGTCGATAATGGGAATTTTCAGTCTTGACCTGATGAATACAATAACGCTTACCGCACATTCGGACAATACCGATAAACTTTTTGAAGAACTTAAGAGATTTATGGTTGACTGAACGGACATAAAATGCCGCATATGCGGCATTTTTTATTTTTGCCCCGAATATAGATATTCCGAGGTGATTTTATGAATTTTATAAAAAGAGCGGTATCTATATTTTTTGCTCTTGTTTTCTGCATTTTTGCGTCGCTTTCGGTTTTTTCACTCGATATAAAGGAACCGGAACTTGAACTGAATGCCAAAAGCGCGCTCCTTATGGACGCGAATACGGGAACGGTTTTATACGCCTGTAACGAACATGAGCGCCTGGCTCCCGCATCGGTAACGAAAATAATGACTCTTTTGCTCGTATTCGAGGCGATAGACAAGGGAAGTCTTAAATACGACGACATTTTATCTGTCAGCGAAAACGCCGCGTCTATGGGCGGCTCTCAGATATATCTCGAGCCCGGAGAAACCATGAGCGTCGAGGACCTTTTAAAAAGCGTTATAATAGCCTCGGCGAATGACGCGGCATTAACACTTGCCGAAAATGTTGCGGGCAGCGAGGACGCTTTCGTCGATATGATGAACAAAAGAGCAAAAGAACTCGGCATGCAGGATACGCATTTTGAAAACGTAACGGGTCTTGACGACGATGTAAAAGACCATCTTACAAGCGCATACGATATAGCGCTTATGTCAAGAGAACTCCTTAAACACGAAAAGGTAATGGAATATACGACTATCTGGATGGACACGGTAAGAAACGGGGAATTCGGACTTACAAATACTAACCGTCTTGTAAGATTTTACAGGGGAGCAACAGGCCTTAAAACCGGGTCAACCTCGAAGGCGGGCTTCTGCGTCAGCGCAAGCGCAAAGCGTGACGGATTGCACCTTATCGCCGTAATAATGGGTGCCGAAACGTCGGATTTAAGGAATGCAAGCGCATCAAAACTCCTTGATTTCGGATTTGCGAATTATGCCGCATACTCACAGGAACAAAAAGACTGCGGAAACGTTTATGTTCTCGGCGGAAAAAAGGATTATACGGGAACTTATCTTAAGCCCTTTGAGGCGCTTGTAAACAAGGGCAACGAATCAAAGGTAACAGTAGAGATGAATCTGCCCGAAAAAATATCCGCCCCCGTTAAAGAAGGAGATAAAATAGGCAATGCGGTTTATAAAATAGACGGTGAAATTATAGGTGAGAGCGACATATGTTGTACCGAAAATATTGAAAAAATTAACTTTCTCACCTATGTGAAGAGGGTATTTGAAAACTTTTTATTAAAATAAGGTAAATTTTTAGTGTAAACCTGTTGAATTTTAATCTTATTTGTAGTAACATATAGAAGAATTTTATTTTGGAGGACATCAAAACATGGTATTGTCATTGAATGATAAATTTCTTTCCGATTATGTTACTGCGAAAGAAATAGAAGATATATCAGAGGAGGTACATAAAGCGCACGAGACTCTGCTTTCGCACAGCGGCGCAGGGAACGATTTTCTCGGATGGCTTGATCTTCCCATAAACTATGATAAAGACGAATTTGAAAGAATAAAGAAAGCGGCAAAAAAGATACAAAATTCCTGCGATATACTCGTTGTTATAGGTATAGGCGGCTCGTACCTCGGCGCAAGGGCAGCAATAGAATTTATCAAATCCCCGCTTTACAATAATATAAAGAACAAGAAAACCCCGGATATTTATTTCACCGGTAATTCGATAAGCTCTTCAGCACTTTCCGATCTTCTGAAAATATGCGATGGCAAGGATATATGCGTAAACGTCGTATCAAAATCGGGAACGACGACGGAACCTGCAATTGCGTTCAGAATTTTCAGAGATCTGCTTGAAAAGAAATACGGTAAGGACGGGGCGAAAGAGAGAATATTCGCAACGACGGACAAAGCGAAGGGAACGCTTAAGAATTTCTCCGATGCAAACGGGTATGAAACTTTTGTAATTCCCGACGATGTAGGCGGCAGATTTTCCGTTCTTACTCCGGTAGGTCTTTTACCTATCGCAGTTGCTGGAATAGATATAGATAAGCTTATGAAAGG
>CAMETB010000025.1 GCA_945936265.1 uncultured Clostridia bacterium | reverse complement strand
CGAATATCTTGACAGAGGCAGGCTTGACGAGATAATTTCATCGGGCAAAACGTGGTTTGGACAACTGATGGGCGCACCTCAGCTCGTCGCATGGCTTGTTCAGTTTGATTTATGGATGAAAAAGTACAACGTAAATATAAAATAATGCTTGCTTTTCATATGCGCCTATGATAAAATGGTGGCAGTTCGGTTTTTGAGGTGCAAAATGTTAAAAAAGAGTTACAAAGCAACCATTTTTGCCTCGTGTATAGGATATATCACACAGGCGATTATAATAAATTTATTCCCGCTTCTTTTTGTCAGATTTACACATGAGTTCAAAATATCTCTGGCAGAGATAAGTATTCTGATTTTTATAGGTTTTTCAACACAACTTTTAATAGACTTTATCGGATCAAAGTATATTATTAAACTGGGATACCGAAAAAGTATGGCGATAGCAAATATTTTTTCAGCAGCAGGCCTTATCGCCTTTGCCGTATTGCCGTCCGTTATGCCGAACAAATACGTTGCAATTCTGCTCTCGCTCATTATTTCAAGTATCGGCGGGGGATTTATAGAAGTGCTCGTCAGCCCGATAGTCGAGGCTTGCCCGACGAAAAACAAAAGCGGTATGATGAGCTTGCTTCACTCCTTTTACTCGTGGGGGCAGGTCCTTGTTATTCTTGTATCGACGCTGTTTTTTGTCTTTGTCGGTATAGAAAATTGGAGGGTCCTCGCTCTTATCTGGGCAATCGTTCCCTCTGTCAACTTCTTTTTGTTTCTGATAGTTCCGATAAACACTTTACCCGAGGAAGAAAACGGAACGAAATATTCCTCACTTCTTAAAAACAAGATATTCTGGATATTCGTTATTATGATGCTTTGCGCAGGGGCAAGCGAACAGGCGATGAGCCAATGGGCATCGGCATTTGCGGAGGAAGGCCTCGGGGTTGAAAAGTGGCTCGGAGATCTGCTCGGTCCTTGTATGTTTGCCGTATGTATGGGTGTTGCGCGTCTTTTCTATGCAAAAAAGTCCGAGAAAATCAATCTTGAAAAAGGCATTCTCATCTCTGCCGCAATATGTATAGCGTCATATCTTA
This sequence comes from uncultured Clostridia bacterium, assembly GCA_945936265.1. Taxonomy (GTDB): domain Bacteria; phylum Bacillota; class Clostridia; order Oscillospirales; family CAG-272; genus RGIG2000. The sequence goes on along the minus strand of CAMETB010000025.1, from coordinate 12,821 downwards.
TAGCGATTTTGTCGCCCGTTGCAATAGTATCGCTTATAGGATGCGCACTTTGCGGTATAGGATGCGGCGTGCTCTGGCCCGGCACTTACAGTCTTGCCGCGCAAAAGCAACCAATGGGCGGCGTGCCTATGTTCGGTCTGCTTGCCATTGCGGGAGATTTCGGTTGCCTTGCCGGTCCCACTATTGCAGGGCAGGTATCGGGTGCGTTTGAAAACAATATGAAAGCCGGCTTTGCCGTAGCGCTCGCCTTTCCCGTGCTTCTTATTATAATGGTAATAGTTTTATTTAAGATTTCCAAAAAGGAAAAATGAGAATCAAAAAAATCCGCTCTGCCGAGCGGATTTTTTTGTTTAATATATAATTTTTATTTCTTCGGGGGCTTTTACGGACACTTCTCCGCCATTTTTTACGGATATTGAAATTTCTCCGTACGGGGTGGATATTCCGAAATCGGCAAAGTCAAGACCCATTGCAGAGGGGGAGAGTTTTATCTTTTTATAGCCGGGTTCTATCATCTGAAAGCCGGAGAGTGCTTTTTTAAGAATATATGCAGGTGTTCCCGCCCAGGCGTGTGAACAGTCACCGTTCCATTCCTCCCAGCCCTCGCAAAGACCCTTATCGCATTTCTTTATCATTCCCTCGTATCTTGAAATAAGCTTTATGCCGTACTTTTCAAAAAGTCCTTCCTTGTAGAGCATTTCAAGAAGAAAATGATAAAAGTAAGGCTGCATTTCTTCTTTTTTAAGATCGGTAAGAATATATTCTATTATTCGTTGCTTGTTCTCCTCTTGTGCTATACCGTAAAGCACGGCAAGGGTGTTTGCCTGTTTTTGATAATACTTTTTATCCGTGTTGGCTGGCAACCACATATTGTCTGGTATTTCATTTGGGGTATTGAGTCCGCCGACGTAAAGCCCTGCTTCTTTGTCAAACAGATACTCGTTTATTGCTTTTTTTATGTTTTTCGCACGTTTCAGACACTCCCGGGCGGTTTTTTCGTCATTCAATACCGAAAAGAGCTTTGCCATAACGTTCATCGCGTTGTAATAAAACATACAAAGAACGCTTTGCCCGAGTGCTTTTGGCGGGTGGTGAAGATTATACCCGTCAATATCTATCCAATCGACAAACATATAGTTCGGTGCTTTTTCGATAAGCCCGTTGCCCGATATATACGTGTCGAATTTTGAGAGAATTGCGATAAGGGAGGCTCTTGCTGTCTTTATTATTTCATTGTCGCCCGAATACATATAGCAGTCATACACCCACTCGGGATATATAAGGCTATACGTGGTATGGAACATTGCGCCTTCTTCGAGCTCGATAAACTGCGAGGTCCTGAAAATGTCGAATTTTGTAAGAGTCGGATCGTAAATATTCATATATTCCATAAGAGCTTCTATAAAATAGTCACCCGTGCACGCAAGCGGCTCTCTGTGCGTAGGAGAATCAAGGTGGATTGACTGACGGCATATTTTAAGCGTGTGCTTGCAAACATCGTATATTTTGTTTATGAGTTTATCCGAGCAAACAAAACCCGTTTCGTTCTTTACGGGGTAAGATACTGCCATTATATGAACATCATCGACTGAAACGTCGGTTTTTCCGAAGTTCTCTATTTTTATCTTTATCTGTCCGATACTGCGCATTCTCGGCGAAAAGTGTCGCACGGGGCACTCGGTTATAAATTCCTCTCCGAAAAGACCGACTCCGTCAATTTCTGACGTTTCAAAATAAACCCTCGTTTTTCCTTGCGTTTTGACGGAAATTATCGGATATGCGGCGTATATTTTATCAAAAGTCAGACACATCCCGGCACTTTCGTTTGGTTTTATTACTATTTTGTCGAAATTTAACGGTTTCTTTACAACGTAGTCAAGATGTTCAAGCGGAGATGGGAGCATTTTATGGACATCTGGTGCTTTTTGCGCCTTGTACACAGGCTCGGAGGGTAAAGTATAATCCGTATAGTGTACGTCAGTTCTCTCCGACAGAAGCTGCGCGTCCCATGTTTCGTCAGTCCCGAAAAGCTCGTTACCTTTCTCATCCGTTGCCATAAGATAAAAGCCGCAATAGCCGAAAACGGTTTCTTCAAGTGCGGTTGAGATTGACGTTACGTAGGCGCATATATCCGCTTTGCCGTCCTTTAAGGCTATCTCGTATTCGTCATAGTAGCAATACGTCATTTTTTTGAACACATAGTCGCCGCCTGCGGAAACGGGTCCTATGCCGATAAACTTACCGTTTATATAAAGGGTGTATTTTGCGTCAGCGCACACCTTTAATCTTATTTTTTCGACACGGGGTGCGCAAAATTCGTGCGAAAAACGCACTATGCAAAATTTTGAGCCTTCGTCGTTTTTTATATATTCGGGGTATTTTTTGCTATCAAGCCATATAAATTCAGCCATATTACACCTCTAATTTTAGATCTCCTTCTTTTATCCAGCCTATCTTGCGGAAAAGTTCGCCAAGGAGGAGCGATATTGCCGCAGGAAGTACTATGCAAAGAAGAATAATTCCTATCCACATTAAAGCGGAATGCTCGGTTGAGGATATTATGCCAAGCGGTCCTACAAGTCCGCAGGTACCCATTCCTGCCGAAACTCCGTTACATTCAAGCCTGAAAAGCATCGTCGCAAGAGGTCCGCATACTGCCGAGGCTACCGTCGGAGGTATCCATATTTTCGGGTTTTTACAGATGTTGCCCATCTGGAGCATACTCGTGCCAAGACCCTGTGATATGAGCCCGCTGACGCCGTTTTCCCTGAAGCTCATAGCCGCAAACCCTACCATCTGCGCGCAACAGCCTACCGTTGCAGCACCGCCGGCTATTCCCGCTATTCCTATCATTGCGCAAATTGCCGCACTTGATATGGGCAAAGTTAAAATAACGCCGACAATGACTGCTACTATAATTCCCATTATAAACGGGTGCCACTCGGTAGTTGTATTTATAAAGTTACCGAGATAGTACATAACGTAAGCAATACCCGGTGAGAGAAGTTTTGATACTCCGTATCCTACAAGTATTGTCACAAGAGGTGTCACAAGTATATCAACTTTCGTTTTTTTGGACACGAGCCTTGCCACCTCGCAGGCAATAATGACTGCGAAAAACGCGCCGGCAGGTCCTGCCGTGCAGGAAATTGTTTCGTTTATCTGCGCTCCTATGGAATATCCCATACTGCCGACAACCGCCGAGCAAAGAACGACGAGCATATCGGATTTAAGCGATATCGCTATTGCAACACCTATTGCCATACCGGTTGCCGCCGAGGCAAACGAGGCGATTTCAGTAAGAAAAGCAAGACCCGTATATTTGCCGAGTGTGCTTATTATCGTACCTATGAGCAATGTGGCAAAAAGCCCCTGCGCCATAGCGCCCATTGCGGTCACAAAATATTTTTTAAGATAAGTTTTTATCATTTTTCTCTCCTTACGTACTATCCTACATTTTTCAGGAATTCTTTTACATTATACAATTTCCGTTTTATTTTGTCAATGAAATATTGACATTTTGTCGTTTTAGTGCTATAATGCTCGGTGTAATGTAGTCCTGTGGGGTGATTATTTGAGTTTTCTCAGGTTTTTGGAGAGTATTCGTCTGCCTCTTTTTGATTGGCTGTTCTCTCTTATCACGCATATTGGTGAAGAAACCGTGTTTCTTGCAGTCGCCCTGTTCATATTCTGGTGCGTATCGAAAAAGAACGGTTATTATGTTCTCTGCGTCGGATTTGTCGGCACTGTGTTTAATCAGTTTCTCAAAATGGTATTCAGAATCCCTCGCCCATGGGTAAAAGATCCCGATTTCACGATAGTTGAGAGCGCACGGGCTGAAGCGACGGGATATTCGTTTCCGAGCGGACATACTCAAAACGCAGTCGGTACGTTTGGTTCAATTGCGGTTATAACGAAGCGGAAATGGTTAAGGATATTGTCCATTGCGATATGTATTCTCGTTCCGTTTTCAAGAATGTATCTCGGGGTTCACACCCCGCTTGATGTCTGCGTTTCATTTGTAATTGCCGCAGTTCTTGTATTTGCGGTTCGTCCGATAATCGAAAAGGGCGGCAAAGACCCGAAATTTATGTATATCGTCTTTCTTTGCATGCTTGCGGTTGCGCTTGCCCTTGTTTTGTTTATTGAGTTATATCGCTTCCCTGCAGACACAGACGCCGCAAATCTTGCGTCCGCCGGAAAAAATGCATACTCGTTGCTCGGTGCTGTTATGGGGATTGTAATAGCTTTTCCGATAGAAAAAAGATTTATAAACTTTGAAACCGATGGAAAATGGTATGTTCAGCTTATCAAGCTCGTTTTCGGTCTTGTCCTTACCGTATGTCTGAAAGCGGTTTTAAAAACCCCGCTGAATATGCTCTTTTCTTATCATGCCGTATCAAACGCTGTAAGATACGCCATAGTTGTTATATTTGCCGTTGCGGTATGGCCGCTTTCTTTTCCACTTATAAGTAAGATAGGGAAAAACAATGAGGTATGAAATCCGGAATTTTCCGAATATAATTTTATTATGAAGGAGGTGTGAAGATGGATACATTGAGGAAATTGCGTAAAACGCTCGATTCTTTACCGTGGATTGTTACTTTACTTTTGACGATATTCTTCGACGGTATCTTCGGTGGACTTTACAGAATGACAAAAGGTACGACAGGCGGAGTTGTAATAGGCATACTCTGGCTCGTTTGCGCTTATGTGCCTATGATGCCTATGGTTTTTGGCGCTCTCGGATCAATAGCACTCGGCGTACTTACCATAATCGATATAGTATGCGTTATAGTTTTCAAAAAAATAACGGTTCTCGCTTAAAGTGTAAAAGCAAAATGCGCATCGTCTTTCGCGATGCGCATTTTTTTGATTTTGTTTTATCTGCGTTTTTTGGACTGCGGAAAAATATATCTTTGCCCCTTCAAGCCGGATATGTACGAAACCGTCGAAACAAGAAGGGCAGGTAAAACGATAATTATGTATATAAACGGAGTCTGTACCGAGTAAGTAACGGAAAGATACATTCCGTTAAGATATGTGTCTATTATTTTTATCGCACCGTATATATCTCCGCAAAACGCAACGTTTTCGGCAAAAAACGAGGTTATAACTATTATTATTCCGAATAAAATATTAAAGAAGTTCGCAATAAGCGATACATACAGACCGTAAAGTTTATTTTCCTTTATCCTGCCCGCGTCAACCCGTATCTTATCTTCACTTCCCTTTTCCCACATTGCAGTGTACAGAAGATACATATACATAAGTATGGAAAGGACACCGGCACAATGGAAAACCACGTTATTCAAAAGCTTTGCGGCAATAAGGACTATAAGTCCGAAAACCATCATTCCCATTTGATTTATGAAAAGTTTTAGGGCGACAGTATAATTTTTCTTTATAAAATCAAACATTCTTTTTCCTCCGTTCAGGGCGTCCTTAATACATTTTACAGCAAAAGGCGTTAAATTTCAAGTTGTTTGAAAAATTTTATTCTTATTTATACAAAACCGAGAGATTTTGTGATAAAATATCTTTGTCATTTAAAAAGGTTTTCAAAGGAGAATAAAATATATGCACGCCTTTCCCGTAGAAACAATGCCGCCGCTTGTCAGGGACTTTGCCTCTTACAAATTGACAATTCAGGGTTGCTCGCAAAAAACCGTTGACGAGTATCTTTCTGATCTCAGACTTTTCTTTAAGTACATATATGCAAAACGATACAGCATAGCGGTACCTTCGGAGATGTTTGAAAAGCTTGATATTTCAAGGCTGAACACCGAGTTTATCTGCTCCGTGACGACGGAGGAAATATACGACTTTTTCGTGTACGTATCGACAGAAAGGCACAATAACGCTGCGGCAAAGTCAAGAAAGCTCTCCGCGATAAAGGCTTTCTACAAATTTATATGCCAGAAACGCAGAATGATGGATAAAAATCCCGCAATCGACATAGAAGCCCCCAAGAAAAAGCAAACTTTACCAAAATATCTTTCTGTCGAAGAAAGTATAAGTTTGCTTGAAGCCGTCGAAAACGATGAAGAATCGAAAACAAAAGAAAGGGATTACGCGATAATAACCCTATTCCTTAATTGCGGTATGCGTCTTTCCGAACTTTGCGGAATAAATCTCAACGACATAGACAGAGATTTGCGCTCGTTAAGGGTACTCGGTAAAGGCTCAAAGGAAAGAATAGTCTATCTTAACGACGCCTGCCGTGACGCACTTTCAAAGTATCTTGAAATACGGAAAAGCGAAAAATACAAGACTCTGAATACAAACGCTCTGTTTATAAGCAAGCAATACAAGAGGATAAGCAATAAAACAGTTCAATGGCTCGTTTACAAATACCTCTCTCTTGCGGGACTTGACTACAAACATTTTTCTACACATAAGTTGCGTCATACTGCGGCGACCCTTATGTATCAGACAGGCAAGGTTGACGTAAGAGTTCTTAAAGAGATTCTCGGGCACGAACAACTTAACACGACACAGATATATACACATGTTTCCGACAAAGGAATGGAAGACGCGGTAAGTAAAAATCCGCTCGCCAATATGAAATTCCACAAGAAATAAATGCCGGAACAGTTGATATAGGTTTATTTTATCAACTCTATTTATGAATATTAACTATATTTTAGATTTTTAGTAAAGTTTTTTTGTGTAAAATAACTATTGACATACTTTATCAAAGTATTTATAATTATGGGTGTTACTCCCGAATAGAGAGTTTACATAGCAAAATAAATCCGATAAAAGCGTATTTCGTTTGCATTTTCCGGACAAAATCCGCACTTCTCCATGTTTTGCCGTCTGTGTTTGCGTATACCACCGACAAGCCGGCGGAACAATAATTTCGGATTTGTTTTTTAAAAAGCAAAATTATTTTGCGGATTTTCGGAGGAATATCATGTTTGAGAAATTAAAAAATATCCTCGTTGAGGAACTGTCAATCAACCCCGACGACATAACTATGACGTCCGAACTTGCAAACGACCTCGGCATCAATTCCCTTGAGCTTGCCGATCTTGTTCTTCTCTGTGAGGATACCTTCGGAGTAGAGTTCAGCGAAGACGACATACATAAATTCATCACCGTCGGAGACGTTGTTGAGTTTTTGAATGCCAATGTTCAGCAGTAATCGATACAATATTTGTGCGGCACGGTTTTTACCGTGCCGCACTTTTTAAATCGCCGTCCCTGAGTGACGGCGATTATATTTTCTATTGAAACGTATCGGAAATAAAGCGGATTTTAATTGTCAGACGAGATTTTTTATATACTCCTCTATTACTTTTACCGCACCGTCAGTGCCTATTCTGGCTGTATCTATCATAATGTCGTAATTCTCTGTTTTTCCCCACTTGCGTGATGTATAATAGTTATAGTAACTTGCGCGCTTTTTGTCGGTTTTTATTGCTAAATTTCTTGCCTCCCCGACTTCAATTCCTTTCCTTGCGGCAATAGTTTGCGCTCTTTTGTCAAGATCTGCATACACGAACACTCTGACAAGCCTCGGATAGCCGTCAAGTACAAAATCGGCGCATCTGCCGACAAAAACGCTCGGTCCCTTTTTTGCCTCATCTTTTATTATTTCGGATTGATACGAAAAGAGTTTGTCATTGAGCGGCGTATCGTACAAAATTCCGAAATTAAACGGCATCATTCCGGCAGAACCCATCGCGGCGGCATAAAGCAAACTCGGCGTTGCCTTTTCGTCTACATTCTGAAGCGCTTCAAGGCTCATACCCGATTTTTCGGCAGCGAGTTTTATAAGGCTTTTGTCATGGTATGCCATATTCATTTCTTTTGCAAGTTTTTCTCCGACTTCGCGCCCTCCGCTGCCGTACTGGCGCGCTATCGTTACAAGAAGATTATCAGTCATATTTTACCCCCATAATTGTTTGCGTTTATCTCTTCTTTGATTATATTTTACCACACATACGATTTCTTTGCAATAAAATGTTTGATTTATTTCGGTTATTATGATAACATATGATTGAAAGGCGGTGAGATTATGATAAAAATCGAATACAGAGATATTTCGTATGACGGGTGCAAAACCATGTCGGAAAAGCGCAGAACCGAGCATTTTATGGCTTATGATCTTTGCAAAGATATGCTCTTTTTGTACTTTGGTATCGAAAATCCTGTCTTTGAAAAAACATCAAACGGTAAGCCGTTTATCGACAACGGGGGCGCTTTTTTCAGTATTTCTCACACTGAAAATCGGGTTTATTGCGCTGTTTCCGACAAAAATATCGGTATAGACGCAGAATTTTCCCCGGGGAAAAGTGACAAAAAGATACAAAAATTCGCAAACAGATTTTTTGCCGTAAATGAGATAGAATTTATCGAAAAAGAGGGATTTTCCGAAAAAGCATTTTTTGAGGTATGGACAAAGAAGGAAGCATATATTAAGCTGAAAGATATGACGCTTGCCGATATTAAAAAAATCGACACTACAAAATTGAATATAAAGACTTACACGGACGGAAAATATACGGTAAGCATAGCAGAGGAATAAAATAATTGAAAAACAGGGTATTTTACTATTGATTTTATTCCGTTTTTGTAGTAAAATAACCATTGAAAAATATTTAATTAACACAAGGAGTTAAAAAATGTTAGTTTCAGCAAAAGAAATGCTTGAAAAAGCAAAAGCAGGCAAATACGCAGTAGGTCAGTTCAACATCAACAACCTTGAGTGGACAAAGGCTATTCTTCTCACCGCGCAGGAGCTTAATTCTCCCGTAATACTCGGAGTTTCCGAGGGCGCAGGAAAATATATGTGCGGTTTCAACACCGTTGCAGGTATGGTAAACGGCATGATAAAAACGCTCGGAATCACTGTTCCCGTTGCTCTCCATCTTGACCACGGTACCTATGAGGGGGCAAAGAAGTGCATCGAGGACGGCTTCTCCTCCATCATGTTCGACGGCTCACACTACCCCATTGAAGAAAACATTGCAAAGACCAAGGAGCTTGTGGCTCTTGCGGGCGAAAAAGGAATTTCCGTCGAGGCCGAAGTCGGCGCAATAGGCGGTGAAGAGGACGGCGTTCTCGGTGGCGGCGAGGTAGCAGACCCGGACGAGTGCAAGATGATAGCAGATCTCGGAGTTACGATGCTTGCGGCAGGTATAGGAAATATTCACGGTAAATATCCGGCTAACTGGCCCGGCTTGCGTTTCGATGTGCTCGAAAAGATAAGCGAAAAGGTAGGCAAAATGCCTCTCGTTCTCCACGGCGGCACGGGTATCCCCGCAGATATGATAAAGAGAGCAATTTCCCTCGGCGTTTCCAAGATAAATGTAAATACCGAGTGCCAGCTTGCATTTGCCGACGCTACGAGAAAATATATCGAGGCAGGCAAGGATCTTGAGGGCAAGGGATTTGACCCGAGAAAACTTCTCGCTCCGGGCGTTGAGGCAATTAAGGCAACCGTTAAAGAAAAGATGGAACTTTTCGGCTCCGTCAACAAGGCATAAAGCCAAGACTGCCATATCGTATAAAATTATGCGGACGGATTTTTATATCCGTCCGTTTGTTTTTCGGCGGGAGCAAGCCCCTGCCCTACGAAACACATAAAATCGGCGGCCGTTGCAAATTAAACTTGCAACAGCCGCTTTTTAAGCTTATTTAAGTGAGAGATTTTTGTTTTTGTACTCCGCACGACAGGAAACATCCTCGCCGAACCAATCGGGCGGAACAAAATTATCCGCTTCTTCAAGTGTGGGAAATTCGACTTCAACGACCGAGAGCCCCTCGTTCCTGCCGGAATAGACATCAAGTTCAAAGACATACTTGCCCGACGAGATATAGTATCTTGTCTTTTCGATAACTCTGCCCGACGTCTTTGCAAAGAGTTCATTAAAGGTTTTCTCGTCGGTCCTGCACTCCTTCTCCTCTCTTACCGTGTATCCGTCCGATTTTTCACAGATATAGTATTCGTCGCCTTTTTTACGCACTCTTATCTCCGGTGAGAGTGATACGTAGCCCTGTATTATTTTATCGTGTTTCAGTCCGTCAAGCGACGGCATTTTCCCGACAAGAAATTTTCTCTCTATCTCCATAAATTGCACTTATCCTATATTTTGAATTTTCTTCATATTTATTTTATCACATTTACGTGTAATGTTCAAATATTTTTGTAAAAAAAGGCGTTTCTCTACTTGAAAAAAAGAAAAAAATGTGATAGAATTATTTTGATTTTGAAAAAATCAGAAAGAGGTATAAAATTATGATTAAATTTCAGAACAAGCCTCTCACCGAAAGCAAGTACATACTTGACTGGATCGAGGACATGGCGAAAATGACAAAGCCGGACAAAATTGTCTGGATAGACGGCTCCGAGGAGCAGGCGGAGGCTCTGCGTGCCGAGGCGGTTTCAACAGGAGAGCTTATAAAACTCAATCCCGAACTTCTCCCGAACTGCTACCTTCACCGCACCGCAGTAAACGATGTTGCACGTGTTGAGGGCAGAACGTTTATATGCACGAAGAAGAAAGAGGACGCCGGCAATATCAACAACTGGATTGAGCCCGGTGAGTGCTATGCAAGGCTTACAAAGCTCTTTACAGGCTCCATGCAGGGCCGCACGATGTATATTATCCCTTACGCTATGGGACAGGTAGGTTCCGATTTTGCCAAATACGGCATCGAACTTACCGACTCTATATACGTTGTTCTCAATATGCTTATAATGACAAGAGTGGGCGCAAAGGTTGCCGAGGCTATGGGTGACGGCAAGGGATTTATCAAGGGCCTTCATTCCAAGGCTACGCTTGACGCCGACAATCGTTACATATGCCACTTCCCCGAGGACAACACGATATGGAGCGTCAACTCCGGCTACGGCGGAAACGTTTTGCTCGGAAAGAAATGCTTTGCCCTTCGTATTGCTTCCTATCTCGGACGCAAAGAGGGCTGGATGGCTGAGCACATGCTTATACTCGGTATAGAGAATCCCGAAGGAGAAATCAAGTACGTATCTGCGGCATTCCCGTCGGCTTGCGGTAAGACCAACCTTGCTATGCTTATTCCGCCGGAATACTACAGAAAGAAAGGTTACAAGACCTGGTGCGTAGGTGACGATATTGCCTGGTTGAGAGTAGGAAAAGACGGTCGCCTCTGGGCTATCAACCCCGAAAACGGATTCTTCGGCGTTGCTCCCGGAACGAACGAGCACTCCAATCCGAATGCTCTTCACACCGCTATGAGAGATACGATATTCACAAACGTAGGCTTGAATACCGACAACAATACCGTTTGGTGGGAAGGTCTTAACGACAATCCTCCGGTACATTGCATCAACTGGAAGGGCGAAGTCTGGGACTACAGGAAGTACGACAAGGCAGACAAGGTCAACACCTCTGCCGCTCACCCGAACTCAAGATTTACTGCTATGGCAAAGAACTGCCCGTGCATCTCGAAGGAGTTTGACAATCCCGCAGGAGTTCCCATCTCCGCAATTATATTCGGCGGTCGCCGTGCAAAGACTGCTCCGCTCGTATATCAGTCGTTTAACTGGCAACACGGTACATTCGTCGGCTCCATTATGGCATCGGAAACTACTGCCGCAGCAGCAGGCGCTGTCGGAGTTGTACGCCGTGATCCTATGGCTATGCGTCCGTTCGTAGGCTACGATATGGGCGACTACTTCGCACATTGGCTTGAAATGGGCAAGGTTATCCCCAATCCTCCGAAGATATTCCACGTAAACTGGTTCAGAACCGACGATGAAGGACACTTCATCTGGCCCGGCTTTGGCGACAATATGAGAGTTCTTATGTGGATTCTCGCACGTTGCGAGGGCAAGGTTGACGCAAAGGAAACCGCTATCGGCTATGTTCCTTATGCAGAAGATATCAATATCGAGGGTCTTGATATATCGAAGGAAACGCTTAACGACCTTCTTAGCGTTGACAAGAAGTCATGGCTTGAAGACGTTGAAAACATCAAAGCGTTCTATGAGCAGATAGGTGAAAGAGTTCCTGCCGAGCTCAAGGAAGAGCTTGCGGCTCTTGAAGCAAGACTTAAAAAGTAATAAATAATCTGAGCCGACGAACCGGTCGATAAAATCGTCCGCCGTCGGCTCTTATTTTTTCTTAAAAGTAAAGGACAAACGAAATGAGAAAGACGACGATTTGTATTCTGCTTGCATTTATAATTCTTATGCTTTCCGCCTGCGGCGGCAAAAACGAATATACCGTCCATAACGATACGCAAAACGAGGCGACTGCCCATGAGAGCGAACAAGACACCGAGATTTTGTATCTTGTAAATACGTCGTCTATGATATATCACTTACCCACCTGCAACAGCGCCAAAAGGACGGACGGGAAAAACCTCGAATATTCAAGCGACGAAGATTTCCTTCTCCGCCACGGCTACCGCCCCTGCTCCGTTTGCCTAAAATCAACAGATTAAAATACAGGCAGGATTTTGAAGTGACCCCAAATGCTTGTACGGATTTAGTCGGATACTCGCGAAAAATAAAAGTAAAAGTCGAATAAATCAAATAAATAATTGACAAAAAGAAAGTAATAGTATAAAATATAAGTTAAGATATTTTAACTTTCTGCGGACGGAGAGGAAAATAGGAATCCAAGGCATTTGATTCATTTGTTCAGTAATCCCTGTCCGCTTTTTTGTTTCGGGTTATCGTCACGACGTTACTGTGAAATCAGGGGGGGGAGCGCTTTGGATAAAGAATTTTTTGAATGCGACGAATATAAAAAGTCTGAAGAATTTCAGCGTTTTCCCGCAGAGGATTTCCGTGTAAGGGAGATGGCAAAGAGCGCCGTTGCAAC
>CAMETB010000024.1 GCA_945936265.1 uncultured Clostridia bacterium | reverse complement strand
CACCTTGTAAATACGGTGTCTTATCTGACGAGATGTTACGAATTTACCCTCTTTGCCTGCAAACGGGCTGTCGTTTACAGAGAAAGTCATCTCCATAGTCGGCTCGGAAACCTTGACAAATTCAAGCGGCTCCACGCAGTCAGGCGCGCATACCGTATCGCCTATATTAAGCTCCTCGGCACCCGAGAAGCAGACTATATCGCCGACTGTGGCTTTCTGAACAGATGTCTTTGTCAGACCGTCAAACTGATAAATTGAAACTATTTTAGACTTTCTCGGCTTTTCGTCGGAGTGATAATTGCAGACCGCAACGTCGGCGTTTACACTGATAGTACCTCTCTCTATTCTTCCGATACCTATCTTTCCGACATAATCGTTGTAGTCGACGGAGGAAACGAGGAGCTGGAGCGGTCCTTCGGGGTCGCCTTCGGGTGCGGGTATATACTCAATTATCGTGTCAAGAAGGGGCTTTAAGTCCGTTCCGGGTATGTCCGGTGAGAATGAAGCCGTGCCGGCTCTGCCCGAGCAGAAGAGCATGGGGGAGTCAAGCTGTTCGTCGGTTGCGTTTAAGTCCATAAGGAGTTCGAGCACCTCGTCAACAACTTCGTGAACTCTTGCGTCCGGACGGTCAACTTTGTTTATTACGACGATTATTCTGTGGTTTAACTCCATCGCTTTGCGAAGAACAAATCTCGTCTGCGGCATAGGCCCTTCCGCCGCGTCAACCAGAAGAATAACTCCGTTTACCATTTTGAGAATACGCTCAACTTCGCCTCCGAAATCGGCGTGGCCGGGGGTGTCAATTACGTTTATCTTCTTGCCGAGGTAGTGTATTGCCGTATTTTTCGCAAGAATGGTTATTCCTCTCTCTCGCTCAAGAGCGTTTGAGTCCATAACCCTTTCCTGCGTAACCTGATTTTCGTGATATGCGCCGCCCTGCTTTAACATACCGTCAACCAGTGTAGTTTTGCCGTGGTCGACATGGGCGATTATCGCAACATTTCTTAAGTCGTCTCTAACCATTTTTTTATCTTCCTTAAAATATAAGAATTTTAACTCACATATTGTATCATATAATATTTAAAATTAAAAGAGTTTTTACGAAAAAAATTCAAAAAAGTGAAAAAAGGTCAGGCACACTTTTTCAAAACGCTGTCAAAAACGGCTTGGAATAATAATATGAACCCTGTTGACAACTGCCTTAGGCGGTGGTAAAATGTATATGTAAAACCGACCGATTTTTCAAAAAGCATCGGGGGAGTGTGCAAAAAGGAGATAAAATGGACATAAGTATATCAAAGTTTTACAAGGGGGCAAAAGCTCTTTACTCATTCGTTTTTGACGACGGGTGCTATCTTGATTCAACACTTGAAACGTATGAAACTTTTAAAAAAATCGAACAAGAGACGGGCGTTAAAATAAAAGCCACCTCCGCGCAGACCGTAAACTTTATAAACACCGAGCTGAAAGCTATGTGGGATAAGCTTTTAGCCGAGGGAGTGTACGATATTTCCGCTCATTCTATCACCCATTGCCTTTGCTATAACCTCGATACTCCCGAGGAAAAACGCAGATACGAGGCAGAGGAGTCGAAAAAACTTCTTGAAAAAATGTATCCGTCCCAAAAGATAATATCGTTTGTTATTCCAAACGGCGACGATACAAAAGAGGGCAGAGAGATACTGAAAGACTACTATTTTGCCACAAGAAGCGGACACGATTATATAAACGACGTTGACAACCTCGATTGGTATAATATCGGCACGTTTACCGCAAAATTCGGATACTCCCTCGCCGATTATACCGAAAATATAGATAAAACGATAGAAAAAGGCGGCTGGAGCGTGCAACTCAACCATTGGCTCTCACATAAGGAAAAGGACGCTTTTCACGCACAAAAAGCCGACACCTTTTTGCCCGAATGTATGTATCTTGCAAAAAAATGTCTCTTTGGTGATATATGCGTTATGTCCCTTAACGAAGCCGTAAAATATTACAGGGAAAGAGAGTGCGCAAAAATTGAAATTATTTCAAAAACTGACAGGAGAGTGTCGCTTAAAATAAATTGTCCGCTTGACAAGGAGATATTTACACAAAAACTTACCATTGAAATAAAATCGCCGGGAAAAGTCACGGTTACACAAAAAGCATACACTCCAGCGGGAATTTTAGCGACAGTTCTTCCCGTTTACGAAAAAAACGGCGCCTTTTATGCCGACGTTTTGCCGGATGCCGAAATAGATATATCACAGTTATGCTTTCCGGCATAACACGCGTCCTTTTATTGATTTACTGCTTTGATTTGATTTTAAACACTTTTTTGTATGTATTTTTGAGGAAAAATTATAATCAGTGCATTTTTAAAATTCTGTAAGTTGAAAAATAAATATATCAACCGCCAAAAACAAGAAAAAAAGTATTGACAATAGAACTAAAATTGTGTATAATTGAAAAGCAAACCGATGAAACGGCAGTTTGCAAGTATTTTTGGAGAAGTACTCAAGAGGCCGAAGAGGCGCCCCTGCTAAGGGTGTAGGTCGGGTAACCGGCGCGAGAGTTCAAATCTCTCCTTCTCCGCCACATAAAAAAGCACCCCATCGGGTGCTTTTTTATGTGGTTAAAGATAGTTGACAAATAATTTGTCGAAAAATTTTTGTGAATTGTTGCAGTTTTTCGTAATGGTGCCTTGACTTTTTATATTGTTTTGGTTATAATAAATCTGGAAATTAAAATGTAAATTGTTGCAGTTTTTCGTAACGGAGGCAATATGAAAAGTATTAAAAGAGACGTTTATCTGCAGAGACTGAAAGATAGAGAGCAAAACGGTTTGGTGAAAATAATCACCGGCATTCGCCGGTGCGGAAAGTCCTATCTTTTAAATACGCTTTTTTACGGTTATCTGAAAGATAAAGGGGTTCAAGAGGATCATATCATAAAAATTTCGCTTGACGATGATGAAAACAGCGATCTGCTTTTACCAAAAGCTTTGAGCCGTCATATCAAGAGCTTAATTACAGATAGCAACTTGTACTATATTTTGCTCGATGAAATACAGCTTGCGGACAACTTTGTCGGAGTATTAAACGGACTTCTGAAGCTACCGAACGTAGATATTTACGTTACGGGTAGCAATTCAAAATTCCTATCTACCGATATTGTAACCGAGTTTCGAGGACGTGGAGACGAGGTGCGTATTCTGCCTTTGTCGTTCTCTGAATTTATGTCGGTTTATAAGGGTTCTGTATCAGACGGATGGAAGGAATACTATTCCTACGGCGGACTGCCGCTTGTCCTTTTACAACAGAGCGAAGAAGCGAAAATGAATTATCTCAAAGGGCAATTAAAAAACGTCTATTTGAACGATATTATCGACCGCAACCGCATACAGAACGAAGAGCAAATTAACGCTATCGTCGAAATTCTTGCATCCAGCGTCGGCTCTCTGACCAACCCACTGAAACTTTCAAATGCTTTCAAAAGCGTTGTCAATCTTCCTATTGCGGACAAGACCGTATCAAATTATCTTGCATATCTGGAAGACGCTTTTTTAGTCGATAAATCCAAGCGCTACGATGTAAAGGGGAAGAAATATCTGTCCACTCCTTCAAAATACTATTTTACCGACTTGGGCTTGCGCAACGCCGCTCTTAATTTCCGTCAGCAAGAAGAAAATCACATTATGGAAAACATTATTTATCTCGAACTCTTGAAACGCGGATTTGCAGTTGACGTCGGCATTGTCGAGACCGCAAAACGCAATCGGGAAGGGAAAGTAGTCCGAAATTATGCCGAAGTTGACTTTATCGCTAACCGTGGCAATAATAAATTTTACATTCAATCGGCATTTGCAATGGATAGCGAAGAAAAACAAGCACAGGAGAAAAACTCTCTTTTAAATATAAAGGACTTTTTCAAAAAAATAATCGTCGTAAAAGACGATATAAAGCGCAAACGTGACGAAAATGGTATCGTTATAATGAGCATTTACGACTTTCTGCTCGACGAAGAAAGTGTTGAATATTGAGGAAGTTCGGTGCAAATGTGGCGGCGAATATAGAGCATTGACTTTTTTGCGGTTTTATGATACAATTCAGAAAACGGGCGGAAATACGGTTTGGAATTTCGTCGGTTGATTAGTTTTACTAAGGAGAGGCATATGAAAAAAAGAGTTTTGGCAACGGTCCTTGCGCTTGTTACGGTTTTATCCGTTCTCTTTTGCTTTACGTCCTGCAAAGAAGAAAAAACGCTTGAGAGCATTGAGTTTTACGACGGTGAGCAGTTTTACGGCTGGCAACTCGACTTAAACTCCGACGGGGCAACGTTTGTGTACGGAGTCAATTCCCCCGATCTTAACGGAGAATTTTTCGGGGTGTATAGCGATGGCTCCAAGGTTGAGATTGCAAAAAGCGATCTTAAAGTCAAGTATGAGTATTTGCCTGTTTTCAGCGAGGATCCGTCAAAGTTTGACGTTCTTTCCGCCTTGCCCGATACCTTGTTCGCAGGCTCGTATCAAATCACTTACACCTACGGAGAGGGCTCTGATTCACGCTCCTTTGTGATTAAGTTTGACGTTCTTCAATCGACTGACGGAAATTTCAGCGTAAGCTTTGAAAACTCCACTATAAAAACGGGAAATGAATACGAAGAAAAAATAATCATAAAAAACCCCGAGGGTAAAGAATTTTCCGTAGTTGAAAAAATTCCGACCGCAAAGAGTGACGACACCGAGGGGCAGGCACAGTACATATATATGGAAGCGGAGGAATACGACGGCTTGTCGGAAGCGGACAAAAATAACTACGAATTTCTTTCAACCAAAGTACCGTTCCCCGCTTCCCCTATACAACCGGGAGAATACGTTCTCATTGTGCTTATCACAACGCGAAACTATAAAGACATCATTTGCACAACGCAATTTACGGTAACCGAATAATTTATAAAACGGGGTTGTAAAATGAAAAGCCCGGATTTGAAATCGTTCGAGCCGAATTTATTACTTAAAAATACTGTGTACTATCCGATTATGCGGGTAGTACACAGTATTTTTTCTTTTCCATTTTGCAAAAACCGTGATGACGGGGTGAAATATTTCTGAAAAAGAGTTTTTTTTACAATTTTTCAAAAATAATTATATTGATTTATTGCTCTTCGCGTGATATACTTTAATCTGTAATATTATCTTTATTTTTTAGGAGATATGATGGTCGAAATAAAGAATCTTGTAAAAAAATACGGCACGAAATATGCGCTGGACGATATTTCTTTCAACATAAACAAGGGAGAAATACTCGGTTTTTTGGGGCCGAACGGAGCCGGAAAATCAACTACAATGAATATAATAACCGGCTATCTTGCGCCTACGTCGGGCAATGTTCTGGTTGACGGGGTCGATATATTCGACGATCCGATAGGGGTAAAAAAGAAAATCGGATTTTTGCCGGAGCAGCCTCCGCTTTACATAGATATGACCGTGTGGGAGTATCTTTCATTCGTATTTGATTTAAAAGGGTGCGAATTTAACAAAAAAAAGCACCTTGAAGAAATATGCGAGCTTGTCAAGATAGCCGACGTTGAAAAAAGACTTATAAGAAATCTCTCAAAAGGCTACCGTCAGAGAGTCGGTATAGCGCAGGCGCTTGTCGGAAATCCCGAATTTATAATATTCGACGAGCCGACAGTCGGTCTTGACCCGAAGCAGATAATAGAGATAAGAAATCTTATGAGGAATCTCGGCAAAAGTCATACCGTTATTCTCTCAACGCACATTTTGCCCGAGGTGCAGGCGATATGTGACAGGATAGTGGTAATAAACGAGGGAAAGATAATAGCCGACGAGAAAACCCCGTCGCTGAATAACGCGCTCGGACAGAATAACCGTTTCCACGTTAAAGTTTCAGGACCTCAGAAAGAGGTTATGGCGCTTCTTCGCAATCTTATGGGGGTAACCTCGGTGTCGGTTGTCGGCGAGAGGGAAGGGGACGCATTTACATATCTTGTTGAGAACTCCCCGAACATAGATATAAGAAAAAGTATGTTCCGCGCCCTTGCGGACAAGGGTTGGCCGATGCTCGGAATGGAGCCCGTCGGCGCGGAGCTTGAAGACGTATTTATAAAACTTATAAACAGGAGGTCATAAAATATGCTCGCTATATACAGGCGTGAAATGCGCTCATACTTTACAACCTCCACGGGTTATGTGTTTCTTGCAATCTCTTTGGCACTCTCCGGCTTTATGCTCGGATTTACAACCTTGCTTATGGGAACTTCGGACACATCAACTTATTTTGCGATTATGCTTTTTATGCTGCTCATATTCTTGCCGATACTGACGATGAAAATTTTCAGCGAGGAAAAAAGGACAAAGACGGAACAACTTCTTTTAACTGCGCCGATAAGAATATCTTCAATGGTACTCGGCAAATTTTTCGCCGCATTTACTATGTTCATTATATCAATGGCAGCCTCCAGCCTTAACTTTTTCATAGTTTTCAGATACGCGGTCAATGATAACATTACGTCAAGCGGTCCTAACATAGCCATGCTGATGGGCAATATGTTCGCTCTTCTGCTTGTCGGGATGGTGTTTATAGCAATAGGAATGTTCGTATCCTCCCTTACGGAAAATCAGTTTGCGGCGGTGCTTATTACAATACTCATTCTACTTTTCCTGTTGCTTGTGGGAGCTTTTAATTCTCTTATCACATCAAACGCAGTAAGAGCCGTCCTTGACTGGCTTTCGATTTATTCGAGATTCAAAAACTTTTCATATGGGATGTTTGATATAGGAGCGTTGATTTACTATATTTCAGTGGCAGGAGTGTTTATATTTTTAACCGTGCGCGTGTTTGAGGCGCGCAGAGTAAAGTGAGGAGGCCGGGTATGAAGGGAATAAATTTCAAATCATTTGCCGACTCCAGAAAGTTAAAATACGGAGCGCTTTCCGTAGCGATAACCGCTGCGGTAATAGCCATAGTAATAGTTGCAAACTCTATAATATCTGTTCTTTCTGAAAAATACAATTGGTATCTCGATATGACGGATGAACAGGTATTCTCTCTGTCCGATAAGTCAATAGCCGTTTTTGATGCTATGGATAAAAATGTTCAGACGGAAATAATATTTGCGACCTCAAAGGACAAAGCAGACCTTGATTTTTCAAATCTCAGCAGCGGGGGCGCGCTTGCATACGTATATGCTACTGCCGCATTGCTTGACGCAAGATACGATAATGTAACGGTATCTTATCACGACATAATAAAGGAACCCAAGTTTTTCAAGGATAATTTCAACCGTTCCTTAAGCGATTATAAGGTTAACGAAAATTCCGTAATTATCGCAAGGAAGAACAGCGACGGTACGTATGGAGAATACAGGGTCAAGGACGTCACTTCTTTTTATGTATTCAACGAGGAAAAGGAACTTGCCGGATATCGTGGGGAACTTGTTTTTGCGCAGTGCCTCTCGAGTCTCACTTTTGATGAAACGCCGATAGTATATTTCACTGTGGGACA
The DNA here is from genome assembly GCA_945936265.1 of uncultured Clostridia bacterium. Lineage (GTDB taxonomy): Bacteria > Bacillota > Clostridia > Oscillospirales > CAG-272 > RGIG2000. The sequence goes on along the minus strand of CAMETB010000024.1, from coordinate 6,827 downwards.
CGGTGAGATATCATTTTCATCGGTGGAGTATAATGATGACGGTACAATAAAGAGCCTTACGGGAAACGAGGATGCTGCCGGAATTATAAGACTGTTTTCAGATTCAGGATTTAAGATACTTCCGCTCGATCTTAACAAACAGGACGTTCCCGATAATGCGAGAATGGTTATAATAAACAACCCTGTGTTTGATTTTACATCGTCTGAAATAGCAAAATTGCAGGAGTATCTTGATAACATAGGAAGTGTTATGTGCTTTACCGATTACAATGCCACAAATCTTTCTCAACTTTACGGATTTGCCAAAACTTTCGGGGGAGTGTCTGTAAATGCGGGTACAAGAATATACGACGATAAAAATAAAATAGCTGGAAGTAACAACCCGTACAAATTTTCGGCTCAGGTGGCTGACAATAATGCGACATCTGTATATTTCGGTTCTCTTGCATCTTACGCATCGGCAAAGGCAAAATTTGAAAATGCCACATATCTTACGATAGATCCGAAATTTACTTCGGATGACGGATACGATACCGGAAGCGGCACAAGGTATACCAAGTCTCTGCTTCAGACATATCCGGACGCAAGAGCAGGAGAGAGCGGTGATAAGGGTACATATTCCCTTATGTCTGTAACTTCCTCGGAAAGAATAGTTGACAATGAGTATCAGTATTCGTATCTGGTGATGTGCCCGTCTTCAGAATTTACAGGCAACACATCGCTTTCGCAGAGTAGTTTGTATCCAAATTACAAAATGTTGCTTTCACTTATGCACACAACGGCATCGGTTCAGATACCGGTAGATGTGGATTATAAATCTTTCGCAAGTTATGATCTCGATATTACAAATTCCACGGCGCAAGGACTTACCGTTATGTTCTCTCTCTTACTCCCTGCCATTGCCGTACTTTGCGGAGTGATTGTAATTATAAGGAGAAAACGCAGATGAAGAAAAAGAAAATTACCCTGATAATCCTTTGCGCATGCCTTGCGATTATCTCGGTAGTCTATTTCGCCGTTGTCGCACCTCTTATAAAGGATGACGACGGAGAAGATGAAACCGATATACCGGAAGCAGTAGACGGTGAGGGAATTTATCTTGGCAGAATAAGTCTTTACCCGCAGATAGACAAATCGGCTGTTACCTCGATAGAGGTTGAAAACAAAAAAGGCGGATTTTCATTTGTTAAAACATGGGACAAGGATAATGGAAAATACGAGATGAGACTCGGCGGTCACGAGAAACTTTCTTATGACAGCACTTATTATGCTTATCTTATCGCCTATGTCTGCACTCCGTCGGTTACCGATAACGACCCCATACGTAACTTGTCAGATGAGGATATGAAACAATACGGCGTTACGGAGGAGTTGTGCCTTGCAAAATACACCGTTACATACGAGGACGAAAGCGGGCAGGAAAAAAGATACACCGTAAGAGTCGGAGAAAAGGCGCTGACTTCAAGCACAACCTATTATGTTGCCGTTGACGGAAGGAATTCCGTTTACAGAATGCAAAGCGGAGTGGAAAAATCACTTCTTTTGTCGCTTGAAGACTATGTAACTCCCGCTGTATTCGGAAAATATAGCAGTACAAACGAGGCTATTGTCGGAATAGATCAGATGTTCGTGTACACTTCGGACGGGACGCCTATATGGCAAGTTGAATCCGCCGGAAAAACATCGGATGTATCGGCTACGTTTTTTCTTACTTATCCAAGACCGGCACTTGCGGATTCAAATTATCTTCTCGAAATTGTAAGTTACCTGTATTGTAATTTTTCCGGCGACGCAACCGTATGCACCGATGTCACGGATGAAGCTCTTAAAGAGTATGGGCTCTCTCCGGAAGACAAGGCTTATCTTATAAGCGCCAAATTCCGGGACGGTGAAACAGTTTCTTTTGCCATAAGTGAGGAAAAGGACGGATACAGATATATAGTTTCTTACTTTTACGGCGAGGATTCCGAAATTATTGTTAAAGTTTCCGACGAGAAACTTGCATTTTTAAGATCAGATGATGCATCTTTGCTTAAACTTGCGGCAACCAATACCGTTCAGGCAGGATTTTATAAGTATATTCATGCAGATGAGGAAGCAGGGCAAAGCGGAGTAAAGAGCATTTACATAAAAGCAAGGATGGGTGACGGAATGTTTGAAGACACCTTCATTCTTACTTTTAACGGCAGCGATCTGACAGTAACCTCAAAGAGCGGTAAATATGTGTTTACGGATGATAACGAGGCAGAACAGAAAAAAGACATAAACCAGTTCAGAAATTTTTACACTTATCTTACCACATATCCGATGTCCGTAAGGTTCAATCATAATACATCGGAAGAAATATCGGTTATAAGAAAAGACGAGAACATAATTTTCGAACTTCTTGTCGAGATGAATGACGGGGAACTGCTCAAATATTCGTATTATGAGATAGAGAGCGACGCAGGCTATGCAATGCGTGAAACATATTCCGGTACAACTGCCGACGGGCTCGGCGAGGGGGAGATAGTTTTCGATGTTGCAATAGAGCAGATAAATAAAATAACCTCGGCACTTAAAAAACTCATAAACGGCGAAAAAGTAAGTACCGACATAATGTAAATTTCTATTGCAAATGTAGATTTTTTATGATAGTATATATTGCGATAAAACAATACGGAAGGACACTTTGACATGGAATACAAATACGGTCACTTTAATGAGGACGGAGACGAATTTGTAATAACAAATCCCGCAACTCCGCGTCCTTTTGACAACTTTCTTTTCAACGATTCCTGCTATGCGAATGTTCATCAGACTGGTATCGGCTGCTTTGATTATCAGATAAACGGCACCGAGGGCATACAACTATATACCGGTGTCGGCAGAATATGCGATTACGATGTTTTCGGCAAGGATCACCTTTACAACAGGCTTATCTTTATAAGGGACAATGAAACGGGAGATTTCTGGACGCTCAACTGGGAGCCTGTGTGCCACCCTTACCAGAGTTATAAATGTACTCACGGTCTCGGCTATACCGAGATAGAAAACAAAACGTCCGATACGCTCTCAAAATTCCGCATTTTCGTACCTGTCGGAAAAGATGCAACGGAACTCTGGCGCGTCTCGCTTAAAAACGAGAGCGATAAAAAGCGTTCATATTCAATTTTTACTTACAGCCAGATACAATTCAAATTCAAGTGGGGCTTTGACAGCTACGGCGACACGATGTATCGTGCAACGCGCTTCGATAAGGAAAGAAACACTTTCTATATGACGAAGCACCCGTTTATAAAGCCGCACAACTATCTTACCGCCTTTATGACGGCGGACGAAAAGATAAGTGCCTCCGAGGGTTGTCAGAATGTATTCGTCGGAGAGTACGGAACGATAGCGTCACCCGAGGTTGTAAGGACGGGTATAAGCAAGAATTCAATAGGCTCGGCAAACGCAACAGTATGTTCGCTCCGCTTTGACATAACTCTTGGCGCGGGCGAGAGCAAGGAGATAAATCTTATGCTCGGTGCGGGCGAGTGCGAAAACGATTCGCTTACACTCTCCGAAAAGTACCTGAAAAATCAGGATGAGTATTTTGACGAGATGAAGAAGTACTATAAATCTCTTTACTTGAAAAACAAGATACAAACTCCAGACGAGCATCTTGACAGACTTATAAATTATTGGGGCAAGCACGCCACCAATTTCGGTGCAACCTGGTGCAGATGGGGCTATAACGGCTACCGCGATATAGTTCAGCATGGCTTCGGAGTCGTGTCATTCAAAAACGACAGAACAAAGGAAATATTAAAAGAGGCAGTTCAGAATCAGTACGCAAGCGGTATGGCGGTAAGAGGCTGGAATCCCGTTGATACAAAACCGTATTCCGACTCTGCGCTCTGGCTTGAATTTACCCTCACGGCGTATCTGCGTGAAACGGGCGATATTGATTTCTTAAAAGAGGTATATCCCTTCAGGGATGAGGGAGAGGGTACGGTCCTCGAGCATATGGACAGGGCGCTTGACTTCCTTGAAAAGAACAAGGGAGAGCACAATCTTCTCCTTATTAAATTCGGCGATTGGAACGACTCTCTGACGGGCGTCGGCAAAGACGGCAAGGGCGAGAGCGTATGGCTCTCGATAGCATATGCGCAGGCGCTTCTTGAAATGGCGGAACTTGCAAAATATCTCGGCGACGCAAAGAAGGAGAAAAACTATCTCGACCGCAGGGATAGCATATCAAAGGCTATAAACGACAATGCTTGGGACGGAGAATGGTATCGCCGTTGCTACACCGATCTCGGAAAGCCGATAGGCTCAAAAGAGAACAAGTACGCAAAGATGTTTATGGAGCCGCAGTGCTGGGCACTTATCTCGGGAGTTGCAAGTGAGGAAAGAGCCAATACCATAATAAAAGCGATGGACGAACATATGAAGACTCCCGTCGGATATCTTCTCCTTACCCCGTCGTTTAAGGAATTTGACGACACGATAGGACGTATATCCGCAATGGAGCCGGGTATTTGCGAGAACGGAACGATCTATTCTCACACGAACATATGGATGATTCTCGGGCTTCTCAAATACGGCAAGGCGGACCTTGCGTACGAACTGTTCAAGAAAATAGCGCCCGGTTGCATAACGGACGACAATGCGGAAATAAAGAACAAATGTCTGCCGTATATGTTTGCAAACTGCTATTTCGGACCGGAGCATAAAAACAGCGCATATCAGATGGAATACAGTTGGATAACAGGCTCAGTGGCTTGGTACACCAACACTATGGAAAACTATATGATAGGCGTGCGCCCCACCTATGAGGGGCTTGTAATCGAGCCGCACCTTCCTTTTGAAAAAGGCGCTATGAAGCGCACCTTCAGAGGAGCCGAGTATGATGTAGAAATAGAAAATCCGAAAAAGAAATTCAAGGATATGAAACTAAATATCATGGTTGACGGCAAAAAACTCGACGGCAATATAATCCCCGCCTTCAAAGACGGCATTCACAAGGTAAAAGTAACAATCAAATAAACAAAACCGAAGCCTACGATTTTGCGTAAGCTTCGGTTTTAATTTGAAAAGTTACATATTTATATAAATATCAACTTTTTTCTTCTTTTCTCTCTTTTATCATTTCGTTAAGAGCGAAAAGTGCGTCTTTAAGACCGCCCACACAATCTATAAGACCGCATTTTTGCGCCTCGTATCCGTCGATTATCGAGCCGGTATCTGTCGCTATCTGATCCGTTTTCATCATCATATCATGAAATGTTTTTGCGTCTATTTTCGAGTGAGACGTTACAAATGCGGTTATCCTCTCCTGCATACGTTCAAAGTAGTAAAACGTTTGCGGAGAGCCGACGACAGTCCCGCTTATTCTGACAGGATGTATAGTCATCGTAGCCGACGGAACTATAAAAGATTTACAAGCGCACACCGCAAGCGGTACTCCTATTGAATGCCCTCCGCCGAGTACCAGAGAAACAGATGGCTTTTTCATACTCGCAATCATTTCCGCTATTGCAAGACCCGCCTCAACGTCGCCTCCCATCGTGTTCAGAATTATAAGGAGCCCGTCTATCTCATCACTCTGCTCAATAGATACAAGCAGTGGAATCAAATGTTCGTATTTTGTTGCTTTCTGCCCCTGCGGCAAAAGATAATGTCCCTCAATTTGTCCTATTATGCTCATACAGTGTATCGTTTCTCCACCGCCCTTTGCAATAACTCCGCCGCTTTTTATTATATATTCGAGTTCGTCGCTCATTTCGTTGCTACTTTCGTTTTCCTTGATTTCGTCCATTCATTATCCTCCGTAAAAGAAGTATAAAATTAGTATTTTATGAAAAAATAAAAATATTCAAAAAACTTAAAAAAAGCACTTGACAAGAGCAGAAGAGCAATGGTATAATGTGCGCACAGAAAGTCTTACAAAGTAAGCCTTTGCGCTATGCGCCACCGCACTTGCGTGCGGCTGTGCCATTGATGGACTGCGCAAAAATGTCCTTGCAAGCAAACATTTTTGCTTGTGATATAATAAAAACCCACCGAAAAAAGAGCAGCATTTTGGCATAAGCTGAAAAAAAGTTAAAAAAACCTCAAAAAAGGGGTTGACAAGCGGGATAGTAAGTGATATACTGTTTAGGCGTCAACCGAGGAGGTTGGTGGAAAGATCCTTGAAAATTGAACAACGAACAAAATGTACAAAGACGGAACTCTACAAATTCTTTTGAAGAAAAAAAGAGAACTCAAAAAAGTAATAAGAGCAGAACGAAAGCTCTGATAGAGATTTAAGCATATCTTTTGATATGATTGAATACAAACATCAGAGAGTTTGATCCTGGCTCAGGATGAACGCTGGCGGCGTGCATAACACATTCAAGTCGAACGGACTTAATTGCTTCGGTAATTAAGTTAGTGGCGGACGGGTGAGTAACGCGTGAGTAACCTGCCTATGTGAGGGGAATAACACAGGGAAACTTGTGCTAATACCGCATAACATACGGATACCGCATGATAACCGTATCAAAGAGCAATCGCACATAGATGGACTCGCGTCTGATTAGATAGTTGGCAGGGTAACGGCCTACCAAGTCTGCGATCAGTAGCCGAACTGAGAGGTTGAACGGCCACATTGGAACTGAGAAACGGTCCAGACTCCTACGGGAGGCAGCAGTGGGGAATATTGGGCAATGGACGAAAGTCTGACCCAGCGACGCCGCGTGAGGGAAGAAGGTCTTCGGATTGTAAACCTCTGTTGACAGGGAAGAAGAAAGTGACGGTACCTGTCGAGGAAGCCACGGCTAACTACGTGCCAGCAGCCGCGGTAATACGTAGGTGGCAAG